>NZ_DAMBQK010000021.1:0-90109 GCF_032062175.1 Atlantibacter sp. | reverse complement strand
GGATTTTTGCACAACTGCCGGATCGGTCAACCGATCCTTAACTGATCGGCATTACGGCTATGCCGGAGGATATTTATTAGGCTTTAGCAATCTTATCCCGTATGGCCTGTTTTTCGCTTTCCGACAGGAACGCGATTTCCAGCCCATTACGCTGGGCGGTACGCATCTGGTCAAGCGTCAGCCCGGCCTGAACGGCGGCAATCTGGTATTCATGAATAATATCTACGCCCTGAACGCCCGGATCGTCGGTGTTAATCGTCGCCAGAATCCCGTGCTCAAGGAAGCGTTTTAGGGGATGCGCCTCCAGCGACGGTACGGTGCTGGTCTGGATATTGGAGGTCAGGCAGGATTCAATGCCGATTTTCTGTTCCGCGAGGAAATCCATCAGCGCGGGATCTTCGATGGCCTTCACGCCGTGGCCAATACGCTCGGCACCCAGTTCACGAATCGCCTGCCAGATGCTTTCTGGACCGGCGGCCTCGCCCGCATGGACTGTAATACGCCAGCCCGCGTCGCGGCCGCGATTAAAGTGATTCAAAAACAGGCTCCCCGGAAAGCCGAGTTCATCGCCTGCTAAATCCAGCGCGGTAATACGATCGCGATGCGCCAGTAGGGCATCCAGTTCGTTCAGGCAGGCGGTCTCGCCAAATGTGCGGCTCAGAATGCCGATTAAACGTACTTCGACACCGTATTCGCGGGAGCCCTGGCGTACGCCGTCGATCACCGCTTCCACCACGCCAGCTACCGGCAGATTGTGGTTCATTGCCATATACCAGGGGGAAAAACGCAGCTCGACGTAATGCAGACCCTGACGCGCGGCATCTTCGACGTTTTCACGCGCCACACGGCGGCAGGCATCGAGTGAACCGAGGACTTTGACGCCCCAGTCGAGTTTGCTTAAAAAGCTGACCAGGTCGGGTTCAGTTTCGATCACCTGAACGTGCGGTCGTAATCCTTCAAGGGTGCGTGAAGGCAGGGGAAGGTTGTATTGCAGCCCGAGGTCAAGAATGGTTTCCGGGCGAATATTGCCGTCGAGGTGGCGATGCAGGTCGGTTAACGGCAGGGTGGTATCAATCATAGTTGCACTCTTTTTGGATTTGCGTGGTCGAACCACGCGTTTTTTGAATAAAGTGCATTTTATTATAAAGGCTTTGTCGCCAGCCATGCACGCAACATTCTGTTATTTGCGCATCAGATGACCGGTTGTTGCGCAACAACCTGCCGTTAGCCTATAAAAAACCCGGTTTCCCGGGTTTGGTTAGATCCAACCAGCCTGACTGGCTGCCCACACCACAATGGCGACGGCGATAAGTATCCAGGTTGTTTTACGCATAACTTTACGATATTGCCTCCGCAGACGTTTTGCGGCGACACAATACCATAATGGCGTTATGCCATGCAGGCGCGTATCGCATTAATTAACCCCTCAACGCCTTTTTCCAGCTTCACGCGAGGGCAACCGGCGTTGAGCCGCACAAAACCCCGGCCCTCGTCGCCGTAAGTATCGCCGCGCATAATGGCGACTTTCTGTTGTTCGATCAGGTTTTTTTGCAACCGGGCGTCATCAATCTGCAAGGCACGTAAATCAATCCATGCCAGATACGTCGCTTCAGGCGGCTGCCAGGTGAGTTGTGGAAAAGCGCGGTTCAGCCGTTGCGCGATGTACTGCATATTCTGTTCAAGATAGCGGCGCAATGCGTCGAGCCAGGGCGCGCCGTCGCGGTAGGCGGCAATATGCGCGGCAACCGCCAGCACCGCCGGGGAAGAGAGCCCATCGCGGCCTTTCAGGGCCGAGAGATACGCGTCGCGATCCGTAGCATCGGTAATGATCCCCCATGCGCCAGTCAGCGCGGGGATATTGAAGCTTTTCGAGCCTGAGGTGAATAGCGCGTAGCGATCGCCGCCGACTTCGCTCCAGGGAATATGGCGGCGATCGCGCCACACCATGTCCATATGGATTTCATCACTGATGACCCGCACACCGTGGCGGGCGCACAGTTGCGCCATAAACACGAGTTCATCCCGGCTCCACACTTTGCCGGTGGGGTTATGCGGGCTGCACAGCAGCATGATTTTGCATTCCGGGCGCGCCAGCAGCGCGTCAAGCTGCTGCATATCGCAGTGCCAGTCGTTAGCGGTTTTTTGCAGCGGCGCGGCCAGCACCTGGCGCTGGTTGCCCACGATAGCCTTATAAAAAGCGTCATAAGCCGGAGTATGGATAAGTACCGCCTCGCCCGGTTGAGACCACTGGCGAATCATCTCCGACGCCATATAAATGACCGAGGGGCCATAGACGATGGCGTCATTATCGACCCGCGCGTCAAAGCGCGTGACAAACCAGTGACTGATGGCGGAAAGAAAATCGTCATGCTTCCAGCGGCTGTAGCCGAAAACACCGTGGCCGATACGCTGGCTTAGCGCATCGAGGATGCAGGGCGCGGTGGGGAAATCCATATCAGAGATAGTGAACGGCAGTAGGTCGGCGGCGCCGAAGCGGTCGGCGACATAATCCCATTGCGTACACCAGGTGCCGTGCCGATCGACCGGCGTAGAAAAATCAAACATAGTCCTTCCTCTGGCAATGCCCCTTCGCGCAGCGAAAGGGCATTTCACGTTATGCTTCGACCATATTCATCAGGCCGGCCATCTCATCTTTCACGGACTGGACCTGCGTACCAATAACGACCTGTAAATTATGCTGATTAAGTTTTACCACGCCAATAGCGCGGTTGGCTTTTAGCGCCTCGGTATCCACCAGTGACATATCTTTCACCGACAGGCGCAGGCGGGTAATACAGTTGTCGAGGGAGACAATATTATCCGCGCCGCCCAGCGCCGCCAGAATGGCCGGTACGTTATAGCCCGATTTCCCCGGCGCGCCGGCCTGCATTTTTTCCTGCACGTTAGCGGTTTCAATATCGCGGCCCGGCGTGTTGATATTCCAGCGGGTGATGGCGAAGCGGAAAATCGCGTAATAGGCCACGAACCACACGGCAGCCACCACCGGTACCATATACCATTTGGTGGACAGGCCATGCAGAATGCCAAACACCACAAAGTCGATAACGTTACCGTCGGTATTGCCGATAGTTACCCCCAGCACCGCCATCAGGGTAAAGCCCAGACCAGTCAGCAGCGCGTGGATTAAGTACAGCAGCGGGGCAACAAACAGGAACAGGAATTCCAGCGGTTCGGTGGTACCGCCAACAACACAGGCAATCACGCCGGAAATCAGCAGTCCTTTAATTTTGTGGCGGTTTTCCGGGCGCGCGCAATGATACATCGCCAGTGCTGCACCTGGTAATCCGCCTAAAAACGCCGGCATTTTACCCTGGGACAGGAAGCGGGTCGCGCTCTCCGAGAAACCGTGCGTTTCCGGGCAGCTCAACTGCGCCTGGAAAATCGTCAGCGCGCCGCTCACTGTATGGCCGCAGACGTCCATGGTGCCGCCGGCATCGGTAAAGCGAATCAACGCCACCAGAATGTGCTGCAAGCCGAACGGCAGCAGCAGGCGCTCGCCGGTGCCGAACAGCATCGGGCCGAAATCCCCGGCGCTGTTGATAATATGGCCCAGCCCGTTAATTCCCATGGCGAAGAACGGCCAAATCAACGGCACAACCAGGCCGACCAGGCCCATCACAAAGGTGGTCACGATCGGCACAAAGCGGGTGCCGCCGAAAAAGGCCAGCGCATCCGGCAGACGCACGCTATGAAAACGCTCGTGCAGCAGCCAGACAATGACCCCGGCGATGACCGCGCCCAGAATCCCGGTGTCGATAGACTGAATGCCGAGGATGCTCTGAATATTATTGGCCTTCAGGATCGCCGGATCGCTGGTGGGCAGAATGCCTTTCGCCGTCAGCCAAAAGTTCACCGCCAGGTTCATTACCGCAAAGCCGACGAAACCAGCGAAGGCGGCAACGCCTTTGTTTTCGCGCGCCAGCCCTAACGGAATAGCGATACAAAACATCACTGGCAGGAAGCTAAACGCAAAAGACCCGATTTTGCTCATCCACACAAAAATGGATTGTAAAACCGGATTACCCAGGAACGGGATCAGCGTGGTGACATCGTGGCTACTCAGGGAACTGCCGATCCCCAGCATAATGCCGCAAAACGAAAGCAGGGCGACGGGCAACATAAACGTCTTGCCCAACTGTTGAAAGAATTCCCACAGGGTAATTTTTGGGGTGGCTGATGTCGCCATAGCGGCTCCTTGTTAAACGCCAGGGTTTTGATGATGCAGCGCAAGATAAAACGTTTTATCAAATTTTAATGAGCAGCCAGTCACAATTTCTTATCGGGAAATATTTATAATATTCCGATATTGATAAAACGTTTTATCGACTGTTCAGGAGCGCCTGCCGGATGACGCAGGAAAAGAAAATTACCATTAACGACGTGGCGCTGGCGGCAGGCGTCTCGGTTAGCACCGTTTCTCTGGTTCTCAGCGGCAAAGGCCGCATCTCGGCGGCGACCGGGCAGCGGGTCAACGAGGCCGTGGAGAAATTAGGGTTTGTACGCAACCGGCAAGCCTCGGCCCTGCGCGGCGGGCAAAGCGGGGTGATTGGCCTGATTGCCCGGGACGTCTGCCATCCGTTCTATGCGCAACTGATTGCCGGGCTGACCGATGCCCTCGAACGCCAGGGCCGCATGCTGCTGCTCAGCCAGAGCGGGCGCGACGGCCAGCAGATGCTGCACTGCTTTGAAACGTTACTGAATCAGGGCGTGGACGGGGTGATCATCGCAGGCGCAGCCGGAATGGGTGCAGAATTGCGCGAAAAGGCGCAGCAAAAAGACATCCCGCTGGTCTTCGCCTCGCGCGCCAGCTATCTCGATGAAGCCGACACGCTGCGCCCCGACAATCTCCAGGCCGCGCAAATGCTCACCGAGCATCTGATCAAGCAGGGGCATCAGCGTATCGCCTGGCTGGGGGGGAACAGCGGCTCGCTCACCCGCGCCGAACGGCTCGGAGGGTATTGCGCCACCCTGCTGCAATACGGATTGCCTTTTCACAGCGAATGGGTGGTGGAGTGTGAAAACAGCCAGAAGCAGGCGGCGGAGGCCATCACTGCGCTGCTGCGCCACAATCCCACTATCAGCGCTGTGATTTGCCATAACAGTACCATCGCGCTGGGTGCCTGGTTCGGCCTGATGCGGGCGGGCCTGCAAAGCGGCGAATCCGGGCTGGAAAGCTATTTCGATCGCAGCGTGGCACTCGGGGCGTTTACCGAATTATCGGACGATAAGCTGGAAGATATTCCGGTGACCTGGATGACGCTTCCGGCCCAGGAGATGGGGCATGAAGTCGCGGAGCGTATGGCGCAACGGATTGAACACAGTGATGAAGTACAACGGCACCGTGTTCTGGCAGGAAGGCTGATTAAACGTAAATAAAGTGAGCTGCGTGCTCGGTAAAAAAGCCAGCAGGTAAGGTAACCTGCTGGCTTTTGATATTTTCCGATGACTGTCAGCAGCTAATCAACTTAGGATCCCGGCAGGAGCTAACAGAAGTCATCTTAATTACCTTGACCTGTATAGTTTAATTATAAACACATATTTATCTCACTTAAATCTGTGAGCCATTAAAAAGAAAAAGCCATTTTTTTATGAAAAAATCGCTAGTGAAGATAACCTGTTATTCTTAGTTTGTACATGAAGGATTATCAAAAAAGGATTTGGTTATGTATTATAGCGAATCATTGATTACGTCTATAGAAGCTGAAAAAATTCTGGCACTTAAATTAGAAGATGCACTAAGAGGAGTAAGAGATAACTTTATTAACACACTCAATCAAATGGAGAATGGATTGACTCGTGCGTCATATTATTTCTCTTGTTTTATGGATAATTATCAGGATGTCTGTTCCAGACTCAAGCAAGAAGACATAAGGTTTATTGCTGGCCTTGTCCAGTTAGTAAAGGATCGAAATGTTATTTTTGAAATGGTACGAATATATATAGAAATACACTTTAAGAATAAAAAGGAAGGGCGAGTTCAAAACATCATTAGAAAACTCGTTGGCGCTGGTGTTCATATCTCTTCAGCAGGATTGACTAATAGATTACTCATTGGCACTGTTGCGACTATGATTTGTCAAAGTTATAGTTTTAACACCATTGTAAATGGGCGTATCAGTTGCGCAAGAACAACTGTTTTGAAGGGGGGGGGGGTAACCTCGGTAGCCATTGCTTTAAACATGTATGGTTTAGTTCAGGAGGCTGCAGATAGTGCGAACAATTTGTATAAATTTAATGCATTTTATTATAGCGCTTTGTATGAGCACAATCTTGAAATGATGTATTTTCTTATTGAACCCATTATTACAAGAAGTCCGTATCTAAATCCGATGTTGATATCGGATGACGAACTTGTTGATTTAATTGTTAAGCTGACAAGGTGATTCTATGGGCTTTTTTAAAAAGTGGTTAAAAGAAGAAGTCATGCTTTTCTTATGGGGGGGGTAGTAATATTGTTAGTTGTTATTTTTGCTATGCTGGCTGTTGTATTCCTCCCTGACATTGCAATTAACCTCACGGGGTTGTTTATTTTATTTATTATTATTGTTCATGTTTTTCTTTGGTTTAAATATAGGAAGTAACTAGAGGCTTATAAAATATGTCATGTCCAGCATACCTATGGTTAACCGATGAAAATGGCTCGCCCATTATAGGTTCCTGTTTGATGCCAACTCGCCTTGGCTCTATTGAATTACGCTCTGTTAATCATCATGTATGGTTACCTACAGATCATAACACAGGAAAACAAACAGGAACCAGACTTCATACACCAATAAAAGCACAGAAGGAGTTTGATAAAACGACGCCTTTACTGTTTCGTGCCCTCTGCGAGGGGCGAACACTAAAGTCAGCGACATTAAAAATGTATCATATTAACGATGCAGGGGTAGAGGTTGAATATTTTAATATTATCCTGGAAAACGGCAAAATCACTGCAATTACCCCAAATTTGCACCCACGCGGAATGAGCAGTACACACCTTGAAGACCTGGAATTTCGCTATGAAATAATTACATGGAAATATATGGATGGAAATATTATTTACAAGGATTCGTGGAACGATCGTGCGATAGGGTAAAGTGAATGTTTCATGCGCTAAAGCTAAAAATCCGTAATTTCATCGAAATTACGGATTTTTGCATGATAACCGAACAGTTCAACTACTTATCGGCCCCCATCATTTGTGCAGTTACTGCTGCGGTACGGCCGCAGGCGGTGTCGCCGGGGCAGGGACCGGGACGGGCACCGGAACCGGAACGGGTACCGGTACGGCATTACCCGCTAAGCCGAACATGCCGACAAAGTCCGCCAGCGGCATTTTTTGCCCGTTCAGCGTAACCTGGCCGTTACCGTATTGCAGGCTGGAGACAATATTATTGTCTTCCATCGAGGTGATACGGAACATCTGTCCCATCGCCGCCAGGCCTTTCACTTGCTGGGACGCCAGCTTCTCAGCCTGATCTTCCTGATACCCTTCCAGGCGGGCAATCTGGGTCATAAATTCGGTTGCCATATCCACCGGGATCACCAGCTTGCTATCCAGCGATTTCACCAAACGGTCGAGTTGCTGTTCCGGCGTGGTGGCTGGTGTGGTATTGGCCGACGGATCTTTCAGGAACAGCGACAGGTTGAAGGAACTCTCGCCCTTATCGTTTTTCCAGCTCAGCGGGGCCACGGTAACCACCGGGTCGCCTTTGAGCAGCAACGGGACGTTCGCCATCAGGATTTCTAACGCCTTCTGCTGATAAAGCGCAGGGTTGTCCTTAACGGCAGGATCGGTCAACAGACCCTGGATTTGGCCGTTATATTGCTGGCTGAACTGATGCCACGCCTGGCCGTCAATGCCGCCGATTTTAACGGTGAGTTTGCCGCTGCCCAGGTTCTGGTTTTGAACCTTAAGCGCGTCCATCACATAGTTTATTTCGCTATCGATTTTTTTCTTGTCCTGACCGACGTCGGATTTCGCGTCCAGATGCAGCCCATCGATCACCGCCATCTCTTTGCCTTCCACCGCCACGGCAAATTTCTCAACGGACAATTTCTGTGCGCCGACGCGCTCGTCAAATTCAGTCAGTTTGCTGGAACCATCGGATTTCAGACCGTTGAAGGTCATCTGCACCCGCTGGCCGTACTCGTTCACCGCGCTGACCAGGCCACTTTGCGCATCGCCTTTCAGGCTGATTTCATTACCTTCGCCATCGGCATCGAGAGTAAAGGTGCCGCCGCTGAACGCCACTTTCTCTTCCGCGTTTTCGTAGTTCAGCGCCGCCAGGGTGATCTCAGAGGCGGTGCTGCCGTTGTAGCCTACGCGGGTCTGGGAATCGAATACCGACTGTCCTTTGGTCATATCGAACAGCGGCTTAGAAGCCTCGTTGTTGACCAGCGTGGTGCGAACCGACGCCATCGACGGGATCAGATTGAGCTTTTTCAACTGGGCGAGGGGGAAAGGACCATGGCTCACGTCCTCATTAAACACCACATTCTGGCCCGGCTTAAGCAGCGGGTTTTCGACACCTTCGATGGGTTTAACCACCAGTTGCAGCTGGCTGGAGAACACGCCACGATGATAGTTTTGATAGCCCAGTTCCACGCCTGCCTGCGGCGCGCTGCGTTTCAGCTCGCTGTTGGCGTTAGCGACCATGTTTGCAATCCGTGATTCAAGTTGTTTGCCGGTGTACCAGGACGCGCCGGTCCACACCACACCCAGTGCGACAATCACACCTACGGCAACCAGAGATTTTTTCATAATCGTTTATCCCTAAAAAAATAAAACCAGACGGTTCTCATCGTCTGGCGTGATGAATGACATGCTGGATAAAGCTTAGCAATGCATTTCTAAAAGATCAGTAACTTAGTTGAGCTTATTATAAACGCGCGCTAAACGACCTGCACCGTGAATAGCCACAGGCGAGTCGGCGGCGCTGATAAAAGCGGATTCGCCGGGTTTAAGCGTCAGCGTCTGGCTCTCTTTGTCGATCGTCGCTTCACCTTCTACACAGAACAGGATGGCGGCGCTTTGCTGGCTCAGGTTAGAGGGCTCGGCGGTCAGGTCATGCAACGAGAAGGCGAAATCATCAACCGGGATTGGGAAGTCCAGCGTGTTGCCATCGCGCGTCGGCGTGGTCAGCAGAGTATCGGCGGCGCGCGGGGCGAATTTCACGTTCGCCACCAGTTCCGGGATGTCGATGTATTTCGGCGTTAAACCGGCACGCAGCACATTATCCGAGTTGGCCATCACTTCCAGCGCCACGCCTTTTAAGTAGGCGTGCGGGGTTTCTGCGAACAGGAACATGGCTTCGCCGGGCTTGAGTTTCACCACATTCAGCAGCAGCGGCGAGAACAGGCCGCTGTCGTCCGGGTAAAATTCCGAAATCACGCGGATAGTCTGCCAGGGTTCGCCTTGCTGGCTGTTCAGCGCCGCTTTCAGGATCGCCAACGCCCGGGATTTTTTCTCGCCTTCCATATTCAGCAAACTGGCGAACAGTTGGCTTAACCGCTCTTCACAGGGTTTTTCAAGGAAGTGGGCGATAGCGGTATGCGCGCCCGCGACCGGTTGCAGCAGGGCGATAATGTCAGAAAATTCGCGGAACGCGTTCATGGCTAAAAAGGGCGTTAACGCGAACACCAGTTCCGGCTTGTGGTTGGGATCCTTGTAGTTACGCACCGGGGCGTCCAGCGGAATACCCGCCGCGTTTTCCCTGGCGAAGCCTTCTTCCGATGCCTGCTTATTAGGGTGGACCTGAATCGACAGCGGCTGGTCAGCGCACAGAACCTTAAACAGGAACGGCAGTTCGCCAAAGCGTTGCGCCACCGCGTCGCCTAACAGAGTGGACTTATCCGCATCAATCACGTCACGCAATGCATGAAGATTGCCGTCCTGGCCCTCAATCTTTGAACTGCTTTTCGGGTGCGCGCCCATCCACAGTTCTGCCATCGGCAGGTTTTCAGGATTGGCGATGCCATATAGCTCCGTCAGCGCAGTTTGGCTACCCCAGGCATAGTTTTGCACTGAGTTAATGAGTTTTTGCATGATTAAGCCCTGTAACTAGGTGAAATTAACTTGCTGTATTAAACCAACAATCCGTGGTGAAGTAACCCCGGATGGTAAAAAGTCGTCTTTGTCTCAGTTTTTGTTAAAAAATTGTGTAGCATGTCTGAACTCGCTTTTGCACACGGCACATGGACAATGTGCTGAATGAATAATAGTTAAACTTAGGCTGTCAGTGAGAGAACAATGTCAAACAAACCCTTCCATTATCAGGACCCCTTTCCGCTCAAAAAGGAAGAAACCGAATACTATCTGTTGAGCACCGATCACGTCAGCGTCAGCGAATTCGAAGGCCAGGAAATCGTTAAAGTCGACCCGCAGGCTCTGACCCTGCTGGCGCAACATGCTTTTCATGATGCCTCGTTTATGCTGCGCCCGGCTCATCAACAGCAGGTGGCGGATATCCTGGCCGACCCGGAAGCCAGCGAAAACGACAAGTACGTGGCACTGCAATTCCTGCGCAACTCGGAAATCGCCGCCAAAGGCATTCTGCCGACCTGCCAGGACACCGGCACCGCAATCATTGTCGGGAAAAAAGGCCAGCGCGTCTGGACGGGCGGCGGGGATGAAGCGGCGCTGGCACACGGCGTTTACAACACCTACATCGAAGATAACCTGCGCTACTCCCAGAACGCCGCGCTGGATATGTATAAAGAGGTGAATACCGGTACTAACTTACCGGCGCAAATCGACCTCTATAGCGTGGACGGCGACGAGTATAAATTCCTGTGCATCGCCAAAGGCGGCGGCTCAGCCAATAAAACCTATCTGTATCAGGAAACCAAAGCGCTGCTCAGCCCCGGCAAGCTAAAAAACTGGCTGGTGGAGAAAATGCGCAGCCTGGGCACCGCAGCCTGCCCGCCGTACCACATTGCCTTTGTCATCGGCGGCACTTCAGCGGAATCCACCCTGAAAACCGTGAAGCTGGCATCCACCAAATATTACGACGGCCTGCCGACCGAAGGTAACGAGCACGGCCAGGCGTTCCGGGACATCCAGCTTGAAAAAGAGCTGCTGGAAGAAGCCCAGAAACTCGGCCTCGGCGCGCAGTTCGGCGGCAAGTATTTCGCCCACGATATCCGCGTCGTACGCCTGCCGCGCCACGGTGCGTCCTGCCCGGTGGGCATGGGCGTTTCCTGCTCGGCAGACCGCAATATCAAAGCCAAAATCAACCGTCAGGGCATCTGGATCGAAAAACTGGAAAACAACCCAGGTAAGTACATTCCGAAAGAACTGCAACGCGCTGGCGAAGGCGAAGCGGTGCGTGTGGATCTCAACCGCCCGATGAACGACATTCTGGCCCAACTCTCGCAGTATCCGGTGTCGACCCGTCTGTCGCTCTCCGGCACCATCATCGTGGCGCGCGACATCGCCCACGCCAAACTCAAAGAGCGTATCGACAACGGCGAAGGGCTGCCGCAGTACGTGAAGGATCACCCCATCTATTACGCCGGCCCGGCCAAAACGCCGGAAGGCTATGCGTCCGGTTCGCTTGGCCCAACCACCGCAGGGCGTATGGATTCCTATGTCGACCTGCTACAAGCCAACGGCGGCAGCATGATCATGCTGGCGAAGGGCAACCGCAGCCAGCAGGTTACCGATGCCTGCCATAAGCACGGCGGTTTCTACCTCGGCAGCATCGGCGGCCCGGCGGCGGTGCTGGCGCAAAGCAGCATCAAGAGCCTGGAATGCGTCGAATACCCGGAACTGGGTATGGAAGCCATCTGGAAGATCGAAGTGGAAGATTTCCCGGCATTTATCCTGGTGGATGACAAAGGCAACGACTTCTTCGCGCAAATCCAGTCTTCGCAGTGCGCCAGCTGCGTGAAATAACTGTTCTTACCGCCTCTCATTCACGGGAGGCGGTTTTTCCCTTCGTTAACCGCACTAACCACCAAACTGAACGACCTTCTTAATCAATACTTAAAGCGTCAATTTTCTGTGAGTCATGTCGGCTTGATAACTTTCTTGTTAAGGAGACATTGAATGGCAACGTATCGTAGTGAAAGTGATTCCATGGGCGCGATTGATGTGCCTGCCGATAAACTGTGGGGCGCGCAAACCCAGCGCTCGCTGGAGCACTTTCGCATTTCAACGGAAAAAATGCCGACGGCGCTGATCCATGCGCTGGCGCTCACTAAACGCGCGGCGGCAAAAGTGAATATGGATTTGAAGCTCCTGGCGCAAGAGCGGGGCGAGGCGATTATTTCCGCCGCGGATGAAGTGCTTAACGGCCAACATGCGGGGGAATTCCCGCTGGCTATCTGGCAAACCGGCTCCGGCACCCAGACCAATATGAACATGAACGAGGTGCTGGCTAACCGGGCGAGTGAATTACTGGGCGGCGAGCGGGGCATGGGGCGCAAGGTTCACCCCAACGATGACGTTAACAAAAGCCAGAGTTCGAACGACGTTTTTCCTACCGCTATGCACGTGGCGGCGGTGCTTGCCCTGCGCGAGCAGTTGATCCCGTCGCTGAACCAGCTCACCGCGACCCTGAAAGCCAAATCCACCGCCTTTAGCGACATCGTCAAAATTGGCCGTACGCATTTACAGGACGCCACGCCGCTGACCCTCGGTCAGGAGATTTCCGGCTGGGTGGCGATGCTGGAGCATAACCTGAAGCATATCGAGCAGAGCCTCCCGCACGTGGCCGAATTGGCGCTGGGCGGTACGGCGGTGGGCACCGGCCTGAACACCCATCCGGAATACGCCGAACGGGTTGCTAACGAGCTGGCGGCAATCACTAACCAGCCGTTTATCACCGCGCCGAATAAATTTGAAGCGCTGGCGACCTGCGACGCGCTGGTTCATGCCCACGGTGCGCTGAAAGGGCTGGCTGCCTCGCTGATGAAAATCGCCAACGATGTGCGCTGGCTGGCCTCTGGACCGCGCTGCGGCATTGGTGAAATCTCCATTCCGGAAAACGAACCGGGAAGTTCCATCATGCCAGGCAAAGTCAACCCGACGCAGTGCGAAGCGCTAACCATGCTCTGCTGCCAGGTGATGGGCAACGATGTCGCCATCAACATGGGCGGGGCGATGGGCAACTTTGAGTTGAACGTGTTTCGCCCGATGGTCATCGATAACTTCCTGCAATCGATTCGCCTGTTGGCAGACGGGATGGACAGCTTTGACCACCACTGCGCCACCGGAATCGAACCGAACCGCGAGCGTATCGACCAGTTGCTCAACGATTCGCTGATGCTGGTGACGGCACTCAACACCCATATCGGCTACGACAAGGCGGCGGAAATCGCCAAAAAAGCCCATAAAGAGGGGCTGACGCTCAAAGCGTCCGCCCTGAAACTGGGCTACCTGACAGACGCGGAATTCGATGCCTGGGTACGCCCGCAGGATATGGTTGGCAGCATGAAGCCTTAACGGGCAAGGTATAAATGCAGGCGGGGGATCAGCAGTTCCAGCGGCTCCGCCTGCGGTTTATGCCGGTGCTGGATCTGTTCTGCATCGTAGTTCAACAGCTCGCCGATTTCCGGCACTGGCGTACCCGGCTCATCGGAACACAGCACGATTAACGGCGACGGGCAGGCAATCTGTACCTGCTTTTGCTGCGCCGCATACCAGACCCGCGCCACCGGCTGCACCTTCACCGGGCGCTTGATCTTAAAACGCGCGGCTTCGGGCAGCGAGGCGATGGCGTGATATTCCTGCTCCACTTTTTCGCGCCACTGATCCTTGCTCCACGGTGCAACGGCGCGTGGCGATTTAAGGCTTTTCTCCAGCATCGCCAGCACCTCTTCCCGGCTGAAGTTCTTGATGAAATGCTTATTGGCCCAGCCGAAACGGAGGGTTGCCGGGTTCTCCAGCACCGTGATTTGCCGGTAGGCATTCAGGGTGATCAGGCCAGGCAGGTAGTGATGCACCCACTCAAAGCGCTGCGCGGGCGTCAGGCCGGATTCGACGGCGACAATCTCCGAGAACTGCGCTTTCAACTGGTTAATGGCCTGAATAGTTTCCTGAAGCTGCTGGCGCTGGGCGGCGCTCACCGCATAGCAGATAGCGCCCGGCAGACGCAGGGCGGCCTTGCTGCTGCGATTTTCCGACTGCTGCTGGATAAACAGATGGGTGAAGTGGCGCATCGTGGCGTCATGGGCTTCTTTACTCAGCAGTTGGGTAACGCTGATTTTCTCCAGCGGATCGTGTTCTTTGCCTTTATCAACCGGCGGCAGGGCAAACACCCGGGCGCTGAGCCGCCGGCAGGGTTCGAGCATCTCTTTAAACGCGAGCAGCAGATGCTCCATCTCCTGAAAAGTGGACGTCAGACGTTGGGCGAGATCGTAGCGCATAGCAAGCACCTTTAGTTACAACATACTTATAGGTATAGCACGGTTGCCGGGCTCTGACCACCGTGCCGGGGCGTCTGGCAGAGAGAAAATCATCGCTGAATCGGCCAACTGAATTCAAAGCGCGCGCCGCCCAGTGGGCTTTGCCGTGCCGCCACGCTGCCGCCCATCGCCGTCGCCACGGAACTGACAATCGCCAGGCCCAGCCCGCAGCCTCCCGTGGCGCGGTCGCGGCTGGGGTCGAGACGCACAAACGGCTCAAATACCCGGTGCCGTTCGCTTTCCGGAATGCCCGGACCATCATCCTCTACCGTCAACACGCCAGTGTGGCCGTCGCTGGCAAAACGGATCTCAATGCGCTGCTGGCAGTAGCGCAGGGCATTATTGACCAAATTGTCCAGCACCCTTGCCATCAGGCGCAGATCCAGCAAACTTTCGCAGGCGGTGGAGGGCAACACCGTCAGCGCTTTGTCTGGATGCAGCGCCTGCAATTCAGCGACGTGATTTTCCAGCCAGCCGGATAACTCCACCGGGTTAAGATGCAGCTCATTTTGCGGGCGGTCCAGCCGGGCGTAAGTCAGCAATTCGTCGATCAGCGCCTCAAGCTGGCCGATATCGCGGTTTAGCGCGGCGCTTTCGGCGTCGGACAGGTTATCACTCATCTCCAGCCGGTAACGCAGTCGCACCAGCGGGGTGCGCAGTTCGTGAGCAATACCGTCGATCAGCTGTTTTTTACTGGCTATCAGGGTATTGATATTATCCGCCATCTGATTAAAGGCAACGCCGAGCCGTTCAAAGCTCGAGGCATCGTCAAAATGAATGCGCTCATCAAGATGGCCTTCACCGAAGCGCTGCGCGGCAGATTCCAGTTTGAGCATCTCTTTCCAGTGCGGACGCATCCAGATAAGCACCGGGACGGCGAGCGAAAAAGCGATAAACACAATCAGCGCCACGTCCAGCAGGCGCATTTGGTGCATAAAATAGAGATAGGGCACCGGCCCGACCGCCAGCACATAGTGGCTGCGGGGAATGCGCTGGATAAACGTATATTCATCATCCAGCGCCACGATTTCCCCGCTGCGCAGGCGTTGGGCGGGCTGGGCAGCGAGATGATAGTGATTCAGGGGTTCAATGCGCAGATCGAATGAGAGATTAAAATCGAGCCGCTTGATGGTCTTATTCCAGTCGCGCGGCGGGATTTCCCGCAGCTCGCTACGCATCAGATACAGCGAGCTTTTCATTAAATCATCCAGCGACTGCCGTCCGGCACGTTCAGCGGTAAATTTATAGACCAGGCCGACCAGCATTGTCATGACTAAAAAGCAGACGAACAGCAGCAAATAAAACTGGATAAATAGCTTCTTCATAAACCCGCTCTGCGTTTATTCCGCCGTTTCCCAGGCGTGGGGAGCAAAAAGATAGCCCTTATTGCGCACGGTCTTGATCCGGTACGGTTCCGTCGCGCTGTCGTTGAGTTTTTTTCTCAGCCGCGAAATGGCAACATCCACGCTGCGGTCCAGCCCGTCATAACTCACGCCGCGCAGATTCTTGAGCAACGCGTCACGGTCCATAATGTTGCCGGCGTGGGTCGCCAGTTCCCAGAGCAAATCGAAATCGGCGGTAGACAGCACCACATTGCGCTCGCCCAGCCGCACCTGGCGGTTCAGCGGATCGATGCACAGCGTACCGAAATGCAGCACTTTATGCGGCGAGCGGGTGGTTGCGGATTCAGGTAACGTGGTGGTGTGATGCTGGCGTAAATGCAGGCGCAGGCGGGCAAGCAGCACCGCAGGCGGGGTAGTCTTGAGGATGTAATCGCTGGCGCCCATTTCCAGCGACAGGATGTGGTTCATATCGCTGTCGAGGGAGGTCAGCAGAACAATCGGCCCTTGCCACAGCGGGCGTAAATCACGGCACAGGCTCATGCCGTCTTTGCCTGGCAGCATAATATCCAACAGCACCAGGTCCGGCTGATGCGCCAGAATCACGTCGATGGCCCGATCGCCGCGCGTTTCCAGTAGCACGTCAATATCATGCTTACCGAGATAGGCCGCAATCAGCGACCCTACCTCGGGATCGTCTTCAACAAATACAATTTTGCTCATAGACCGGAGCTTATCGACCAAAAACCACAGGTTACACCTTCAACCTGCCGGGTTCCATTAACGCCGGGTAAACCGCTAGCGAAGATGGCGACCGCCATCCACCGGGAAGCTGCGTCCGGTCACGTAACAGCTGGTCAGTAGATATTCCACTAAATCGATAACTTCTTTCTCGCCCGGTTCAGTTTTCATCAGCGATTTATTCAGCGCGCGCTGCCGGTAGGCGGCATCATCCAGTTCGTTAAACAAAATCAGTGAAGGCGCGATGGCGTTGACTTTTACTTCCGGGGCCAGTTTGCGGGCAAAAGAGCGCGTCATATTGTCCAGCGCCGCTTTACTGGCGGCATAGGCGATGTGCTTCTCGCTGCCACGCTCCACCACGTAATCCGTAAAATGAATAATATCGCTGGCCGCATGGCCGTGGCCGCGCAGCAGCGGTTCCAGCGCGAGGTTGATCAAATAGGGTGCATGAACATGCACCTGCATCATTTCTGTGATCACGTCCCCGGAGATCGGTCCGGCCTTTTCGGTTTGCCAGGCGCTGGCGTTATGAATAATGGCGCGCAGGCACGGCGTCAGGCTTTTTACCTGTTCGGCGAAGTCCAGGATACCTTCATCAGTTGAAAAATCGGCCTTGATGCATTTTGCGCCCATCTCCGTTAGCACGTCGATGGCAGGATAAGCGGCGCGATAGCTAACGATAACCGGATGCTTTTCAGCCAGAAAATGGTGGGCGAGGGCGAGCCCGATACGGCGGCCGCCCCCGGTGATCAAAATTGGTCGGTGTGGTGATTTCCCCATAAAGTAACCCTCGTCAGTAGGTCATGACGAAGATGGGGCGTTTACCCCATCAGCATCCATGTGGCTGGCAAAGCGGCAACCAGTAATAAGCCTATCAGCAATTTCTCAGTTTGCTTAAGCAGGATATTGTTATCGTGCGTGCGGCGGGCATACAGGAACACCAGCAAGCCCGGCGCGTACAGCACCACGGACAGCAACAGGTGCATGGGGCCCGACGCATACAGCAACCATAAACCATAAATGCAGGCGCCGACACCCACCGCGGTATGAAGCGGGCGGGTAGCGACTTTGAGCAGATAGGCGCCGACCAGGAAATAAGGCACCAGAATCATCTCGGAGGCGATGGTCAACAGCGTGTTGTAATCCGAACCGGTAGCCCAGATCAGCACCAGGCAAAGCTGAATGCTGATATTGGTCAGCCACAGCGACGCCGACGGCGCGCCGTTTTGATTTTGTCGCGCAAAAATACGCGGGAACGCTTTATGGGTGGCGGCCAGCAGCGGCACCTCAGCGGCCATAATGGTCCAGCTCAGGTACGCGCCACACACCGACACAATCAGCCCGGCGGCGATAATCACTTCGCCCCAAGGGCCCATCATTTCCACCATCAGACCCGCCATCGACGGGTTGCGCATTTGCGCCAGTTCAGGACGGGCGATCACACCCAGCGACAGCAGGGTCACCAGCAGATATACCGCCAGCGCGGCAAACACCGCCAGCAGCGTGGCGCGCCCCACGTCGCGCTTATTGCGGGCGCGTGCCGAAACTACCACCGCGCCTTCTACGCCGATAAACACCCACAGGGTGATCAGCATGGTGTTCTTCACCTGTTCCCAAACCGGGACGCCTAACGCCACGCCGCTAAAGTCGAGGCTAAAGGTGGGTAAACGGAAAGCGATAATCGCCAGGATAATAAACAGGCCCAGCGGCAACAGTTTCGCCAGCGTGGCGGCCAGGTTGATGCTCGCAGCGGTTTGCACCCCGCGCAGCACCAGCCAGTGCACAAACCACAATAATACCGATGCGCCAACGATGGATTGCCAGGTATTGCCATCGCCAAACAGGCGGAGTTCGGGGGTATCGGTAAAGAAACTGAGCGCCGAGAATACGATCACCAGATAAGAGACGTTGGCGATTACCGCGCAAAGCCAGTATCCCCATGCCGAGCAAAAACCGATTAACTCGCCAAAACCATCGCGGGCGTAGGTAAAAATGCCGCCGTCCAGGTCGGGACGGATACGGGTCAGCAACAGCATCGCCATCGCCAGCATCAGGATCCCGACGCCGGTAATCGTCCAGCCAATCAACAGCGCGGCGGGGCTGGCTACTTGCGCCATATTCTGCGGCAAACTGAAAACGCCCGCGCCCAGCATCGAACTCAATACCAGCGCGGTTAATGCGGTAAGGCCCAGTTTTTTATCCATAGGAGTCCTGTTTGAAAAATAAGGCCGATCCAGAATAATTATACCGCCTGGGCGCATAACCATGGAGGATCGCTCTGAGGCGCGCGATTCTACGGAGTGCGAAGTCAGCTTTCAATGATGTATCACACAAAAAATTACCCGCATTAAAAAAGGCAGCCATTGGCTGCCTTTAAAAGCGTAGTCGAGACGCTTACTTGAAGAGGTCGGCGCTGATGGTGATGTTGCCGCCGCGTTCCTGCCACTGGCGCGTAATGTGATAATACTTAGCGCCTTTTTTAGCGGCGCGTTTCGCCACTTGATAGGAGATTTCAGTCATGTTGCCGTAGTTGCCGGTGAACTTCACGCTATCGAATGGCACCATTTGTGCGGCGGTGATTTTATTCACTTCTTCAATTTTTGTGCCGTCCGGCAGAGTGACAGTGTAACGACCACCTTTTGATGACTGGGTTTCAAAGAAACGGCCCACATCACTGCTGGGTGATGCGGTAGTCGCTACGCCCGGGATCTCAACCTGTTTAGCGGCTTCGCCACCGGCGGCAATGGCCGCGCGGCCGGCATCAGAATCCGCCGGGGTGGCGTCCGGGCTCTGAAGCACGCGTTTTTTCGCGTCCGCTTTATAAACAAACGCAGTGATGCGCTGGTTGCCACCCTGGTTGGCGTCAACCTGGCGAACAATGTAGAACGAGGCGGCGTCTTTCGCTTTCGCGGCTTTGGCGATGGCTTCATTCACTTCCGGTTGGCTGCGATAAAAACCCTGAACGGTCACGGTATCGAAAGGCTCAAGGGCAATCGCCTGGTCTTTCGGCAATTCCGTTACGCCCGCGATCACACGGTTTTTAGGCGCTTCTGCTTTTTCCGCGTTTTCATGGTAAACGTCTGCAATGACGCGCCAGTTACCGCTATTGCCCGTATCGTTGGTATCGATGATGTAGAAAGAGGCGGCGCCAACGCTATCGGCTTTACGAGAGATGGCCTTAGCCGCCTCGTTAATTGCGTTGAACCTTCCCGTTACAGTAATACGGTCAAAGGGTTTCAGCGCGGCTGCCTGATCTGGCGTTAACTCGGTGGCAGCCTGTGCAGATAAGGCGCAGAGCGACAACACAGCAGACACCAGAAGGGAATTCTTGAGCTTCATAAACATTAATCCTTTGCCTTGCGCAAAAATGAAAACTGATATTGCATGCTAAAAACCGTCAGCCGCTGATTATTGCATTGAAAGGGCGTAATTGTCTGCGCCATTTTTATCATCTGGTGCGCCAGGTAATATTTCGGGTAATAACCTGTCGTTATGGATGCAAAAATAGCCGCCTGACCGGAATAAATGATAAAGCTTATGACTTTTAGCGTTAAATTGATGTTAAAACAGCGATTTGGCGCGGCGTAGAATCATGTTTTGTCGCCTCAATAAAGCGTAAAATCGGCCTTCGGGAAGGAAAACCAGATAAAAAAAGCTATCAGCGCCGGTATTCACTTCCGTTTCACCGATTAACCCATAAATTCAGCAGATCGAATCTGGATCACAGTCGTTATTTTCAGTAGGTTATAGAAAGTTTGTTACAAAGATATTTTTCTACGGTTTAAGCAGCGCTCAAACGGGCTGCTTGCGCCAAAGTTAAATGGGCAAACCATCATTAAAAAACCGATGGAAGGGAATACTATGCGTATTGGTGTACCAAAAGAGCGGTTGGCCAATGAAACCCGTGTTGCAGCAACGCCGAAAACGGTTGAACAGCTGCTTAAGCTGGGTTTCACCGTCGCCATTGAGCGCGACGCGGGCAAACTGGCAAGCTTTGATGACGACGCGTTTGTACAGGCAGGCGCGGAAGTGGTGGGTTCCGATGAGATCTGGGCGTCGGACGTTATTTTAAAAGTTAACGCACCCAGCGAAGAGGAAATCCCGCTTCTTAAGCCGGGTACCACGTTGGTGAGCTTTATCTGGCCGGCGCAAAACCCCGCATTGCTGGAGCAGCTCGCCGCGCGTAACGTCACCGTGATGGCGATGGATTCGGTGCCGCGTATTTCGCGCGCCCAGTCTCTCGACGCCTTAAGCTCAATGGCGAACATCGCGGGTTACCGTGCCATTGTGGAGGCCGCACACCAGTTTGGCCGCTTCTTCACCGGGCAGATCACCGCAGCAGGGAAAGTCCCGCCCGCCAAAGTAATGGTCATTGGCGCCGGCGTCGCCGGTCTCGCGGCAATTGGCGCAGCCAACAGCCTCGGTGCAATTGTGCGCGCCTTTGACACCCGCCCGGAAGTGAAAGAGCAGGTGCAGAGTATGGGTGCTGAATTCCTTGAGCTTGATTTCAAGGAAGAAGCCGGCAGCGGTGATGGCTACGCCAAAGTGATGTCTGAGGAGTTCATCAAAGCCGAAATGGCGCTGTTCGCCGCGCAGGCGAAAGACGTCGATATTATCGTCACTACGGCATTGATCCCCGGTAAACCAGCCCCGAAACTGATCACCCGCGAAATGGTCGATTCCATGAAACCGGGCAGCGTGGTGGTCGATCTGGCCGCGCAGAATGGCGGTAACTGCGAATACACTGTCCCGAATCAGGTGTTTGAAACCGCCAATGGCGTGAAAATCATCGGCTATACCGATCTGCCGGGCCGTCTGCCGACGCAGTCATCCCAGCTTTACGGCACCAACCTGGTCAACCTGCTTAAACTGCTGTGCAAAGAAAAAGACGGCAATGTTGTGATTGATTTCGATGACGTGGTGGTGCGCGGCGTGACCGTGATCCGCGACGGCGAAGTCACCTGGCCCGCGCCGCCGATTCAGGTTTCCGCGCAGCCGCAGGCCGCCAAAAAAGCCGACGCCGCGCCGGTCGAGCCGCCGAAACCGGCCTCGCCGTGGCGCAAATACGCCCTGATGGCGCTGGCAATCATTCTGTTTGGCTGGCTGGCGGATGTAGCGCCGAAAGCGTTCCTGGGTCACTTCACCGTGTTCGCCCTGGCCTGTGTGGTGGGTTATTACGTGGTGTGGAACGTTTCCCACGCACTGCATACGCCCCTGATGTCGGTCACTAACGCCATCTCGGGGATTATCGTGGTGGGCGCGCTGCTACAAATTGGCCACGGCGGCTGGGTGAGCTTCTTAAGCTTCATCGCCGTCCTGATCGCCAGTATCAACATTTTTGGTGGATTCACCGTCACTCAGCGCATGCTGAAAATGTTCCGGAAGAACTAAGGGGTAACACATGTCTGGAGGATTAGTAACAGCTGCATACATTGTTGCCGCGATTCTGTTTATTTTCAGCCTGGCCGGGCTTTCCAAACATGAGACGTCCCGTCAGGGCAACATGTTTGGTATCGCCGGTATGGCGATTGCGCTGGTCGCCACCATCTTTGGGCCGGATACCGGTAACGTGGTATGGATTATCGTCGCGATGGTGATCGGCGGCGCAATTGGTATCCACCTGGCGAAGAAAGTCGAAATGACCGAAATGCCAGAACTGGTGGCGATCCTGCACAGCTTCGTGGGTCTGGCGGCGGTGCTGGTGGGCTTTAACAGCTATCTGTATCACGATGCGGGCCTGGAGCCGATTCTGGTTAATATCCATTTGACCGAAGTGTTCCTTGGCGTGTTTATCGGTGCGGTGACCTTTACCGGCTCCATCGTGGCCTTCGGTAAACTGCGCGGCAAGATTTCATCTAAACCGCTGATGCTGCCGAACCGTCATAAGCTGAACCTGGCGGCGCTGGTAGTCTCTTTCCTGCTGTTGGTGGTGTTTGTCCGTACCGAAAGCGTAGGCCTGCAAGTGCTGGCGCTGCTGATTATGACCATTATCGCGCTGGCGTTCGGCTGGCACCTGGTGGCCTCAATCGGCGGGGCAGACATGCCGGTGGTGGTGTCGATGCTCAACTCCTATTCCGGTTGGGCCGCAGCGGCGGCGGGCTTTATGCTCAGCAACGACCTGCTGATCGTCACCGGCGCGCTGGTAGGTTCTTCGGGTGCGATCCTGTCTTACATTATGTGTAAGGCGATGAACCGCTCGTTTATCAGCGTGATCGCGGGCGGCTTCGGCACTGACGGTTCATCAACCGGCGAAAGCGATGAAGTGGGCGAGCACCGTGAAATCAGCGCGGAAGACACGGCAGATATGCTGAAAAACTCCCACTCAGTGATCATCACCCCAGGCTACGGCATGGCGGTGGCACAGGCGCAGTATCCGGTGGCGGAAATCACCGAACGCCTGCGCGCCCGCGGCATTAAGGTACGTTTCGGTATTCACCCGGTTGCGGGCCGTTTGCCGGGCCATATGAACGTACTGCTGGCGGAAGCGAAAGTGCCGTATGACATCGTGCTGGAAATGGACGAAATCAACGACGACTTCGCTGATACCGACACCGTTCTGGTTATCGGCGCTAACGACACCGTGAACCCGGCGGCGCAAGACGATCCGCGCAGCCCCATCGCCGGTATGCCGGTGCTGGAAGTGTGGAAAGCGCAAAACGTTATCGTGTTTAAACGCTCAATGAACACAGGCTATGCCGGCGTGCAGAACCCGCTGTTCTTTAAAGACAATACCCATATGCTGTTTGGCGATGCCAAAGCCAGCGTGGACGCGATTCTGAAAGCGCTGTAATCACTGATGCTAATATCAACCGCTCTTCGGAGCGGTTTTTTTATATCTTTTCTCAATGGATTTCCCCGTTATATTTCCTATCCAGACAAGTTAGGGCTATTTCCTGAAAATTAAATCCGCTACTGTTCATTTTTATACGGCACGATAATCAGTGGAAACAATTTCTGTGATGGGGGTCGCATTGACATAAATAATCCTCAGGAGTAGATTTCATTTTCGTGGGACCGCTACCATGAGAATTGAATCAATGGACAAAATATTACAGATTGCCGATCGCATTTATTCCTCCGCCTTTGATGACGAGCTGCGTAATAAATTAATTAAATGTATCAATGAAGGCCGAAGCAAGATTATTTCCTCACGTAAGCAGGGGTGGGATGAATCAGATGTCGTGCTTATTACCTATGCCGATCAATTCTCCTCGCCGAATGAAAAAACGTTGACCACGTTCAGTCGGCTTTATAATGACTATCTCGCCAACGCTTTTTCCGTTATTCATTTCTTACCGTTTTACCCCTGGACATCGGATGATGGTTTCTCGGTAAAAGATTATTATCCCATTTCGCCTGATTACGGCGACTGGGGTGATATCGCGGCGATAAAGAAATCCACCCGCCTGATGTTTGATTTTGTCTGTAATCATATGTCAGCCGAAAGCGAATGGTTTAAAGGCTATCTTAACGATGACCCACAATATCAGGATTTCTTTATTGCCGTAGACCCGGCGGTAGATTTATCCGCTGTCACGCGTCCCCGTACACTGCCGCTGTTAACGCCGTTTACTTTCGCGAGCGGCGAGACGAAACATATCTGGACGACCTTTAGCGCAGACCAAGTCGATCTCAATTTCGCCAACCCCCATGTCCTGCTGGCGATGGTGGATGTGCTGGTGCATTACCTTGTACAGGGCGCGGATTATATTCGCCTCGATGCCGTAGGTTTTATGTGGAAAACGCCTGGAACCTCCTGCATCCATCTGGAAAACACGCATCTGCTGGTAAAACTGTTCCGCGCCATTGCCGATAAGGTCGCGCCGGGTACGGTGATCGTCACCGAAACCAACGTGCCCCATAAAGACAACGTCTCTTATCTTGGCAACGGCAGCGACGAAGCGCAGATGGTGTATCAGTTTCCGCTGCCGCCGCTGGTGCTGCATGCGATCCGTACGCAATCCGTGAGTACGCTGAAAAGCTGGGCCAGCGTGCTGCCCGCGCAGGGCGACGGGCGGACAACCTGGTTTAATTTTCTCGCCTCCCATGACGGCATAGGTTTGAATCCGCTGCGGGGTATCATAGCCGAAAAAGAAATCTTAACCTTAGTCGACACGCTGGAAACCGAAGGTGCGAAGGTCAACTGGAAAAATAATCCCGACGGCACCCGCAGCCCTTATGAATTAAACGTGACGTATATGGATGCCCTGACGCCGCCTGAATGTCATGACGATGAGCGGCTGGCGCGGTTTATCCTGGCGCACGCGCTGTTATTAACTTTCCCTGGCGTCCCGGCGATATATATTCAAAGCGTATTGGGTTCACGTAATGATTATCAGGGCGTTGAGCGCCTGGGTTATAACCGGGCTATCAATCGCCAGAAATACAGTGAACCGGAAATTGAATCGTTACTCGCGCAACCTGAACATTTACGCGCGCGAGTTCTGGAAGTATTGACGCAATATATTAACGTTCGCCAGCGTCACGCGGCTTTCCATCCCGACAGTGAATTCAGCATTAATGAAAAATGTCACGGCGTGCTGGAAATTATTCGAGGCAACGCGCAAGAAGGAAAAATTACCGCGCTGTTTAATTTCACCGACCGGCCTCAGTGGTTATCATTAGGGCAGGGGCAATACAATGAAATCATCCGCGGTGAATTTATTAATGGCGAAGCAATAACATTAGGACCCTGGCAGTCCCTGTGGCTTAGCTAATACAAAAGGAAACGATCATGCGGAAAAATAAATTTGTGCTGTTATCAGCACTGGTTGCCTGCGCCTTAATGACAGGCTGCAACGAGGAAAAAAAGGATTCCGTCACTATTGAATTTATGCACTCCTCCGTTGAACAAGAGCGCCAGGCCATTATCGGTAAATTGATTGAGCGCTTCGAGCATGACAATCCGGGGATCACGGTAAAACAGGTCCCCGTTGAAGAGGACGCTTACAACACGAAAGTGACCACGCTGGCGCGTTCCGGGGCTTTGCCTGAGATTATCGAAATCAGTCACGATTACGCCAAAGTGATGGATAAAGAGCAACTACTCGACCGGGAGGCGATTCAGGGCGTCATTACTACGCTGGGCGATAACGCTTTTTACGATGGCGTGTTGCGCATCGTGCGAACGGAAGACGCCAAAGCCTGGACCGGCGTTCCGATTAGTGCCTGGATCCAGGGTATCTGGTACAAAAAATCGGTGCTGGAGCAAGCCGGTTTGCAACCGCCACAGGACTGGGATTCGTTGCTGGCTACCGCTGGTTCGTTAAACGATCCGGCGCATAAAAAATATGGCATCGCGCTGCCCACAGCGGAAAGCGTCATGACCGAACAGGCGTTTTCCCAGTTTGCGCTCTCGAATAACGCTAACGTATTCGACGCCAGCGGCGCGGTGACCATCGATACCCCGCAAATGGCGCAGGCGCTGACGTTCTACCAGGCACTGGCCAAAGACACCATGCCGGGCTCGAACAACGTCATGGAAATTAAAGACGCCTTTATGAACGGCGCCGCGCCGATGGCGATTTACTCAACCTATATCCTGCCTGCCGTTTACAGTGAAGGCGACCCGCAGGATCTGGGATTTGTGGTGCCAAATCAGAAGTCGCCAGCGGTGTACGGAATGATCACCTCGTTAACCCTCACGGCGGGGCAGACCGAAGCCGAGACCGACGCGGCGAAAAAATTCGTGGTGTTTATGGAGCAAGCACAAAACGCGGCGGACTGGGTGTTGATGTCGCCAGGTGCCGCGCTGCCGGTGATCCGTGCCGTATCGGATACCCCGTCCTATAAAGACAACCCGGTGATCAAAGCCTTCGGCGAACTGCCGGCACAACTGATTGCCCAGTACCCCAACGTGCAGGTGTTTGGCTCTGTCGGCGATAAAAACTTCACTCGCATGGGCGATATCACTGGCTCCGGCGCGCTAAACGCCATGGTGAATAACGTGACCGTAGGCAACAAGGACGTACAAGCCACGCTGGCCCAGAGCCAAACGCGCATCGCCGCGCTGGCCGCGCAGTAATGTCAACGCAGGGAAGGGTTGTTATGAAGGTATTTTCTGGCCGTTCAGATTTGCCATTTGCCCTGATGTTGCTGGCCCCCAGCCTGGTGTTGCTGGGGGGCCTGGTAGCCTGGCCGATGCTCTCAAATGTTGAAATCAGTTTTTTGCGCTTGCCGCTGAATCCGCGTATTGCCGCCCATTTTGTTGGGCTGGCGAACTATGCAGGCATCCTTAGCGACCCAGGTTTCTGGCATGCGCTGTGGACCACCTTCTGGTACACCGCGCTGGTGGTAATCGGGAGTTCCGGGTTAGGGCTGGCGGTGGCGCTGTTTTTCAATCGTGAATTCCGCTTTCGCAAAACCGCGCGCTCGCTGGTGATCCTCTCTTACGTCACACCGTCGATCTCATTGGTGTTCGCGTGGAAGTACATGTTCAACAACGGTTACGGGCTGGTGAACTATCTCGGCGTGGATATCCTGCACCTGTATGACAAAGCCCCGCTGTGGTTCGACAACCCCGGCAGCAGCTTTGTGCTGGTGGTGCTGTTCGCCATCTGGCGCTATTTCCCGTATGCGTTTATCTCGTTCCTGGCGATTTTGCAGACCATCGACAAATCGCTGTACGAAGCGGCGGAAATGGACGGCGCAAACGCCTGGCAGCGGTTTCGCATCGTGACGCTACCCGCGATCATGCCGGTGCTGGCAACGGTGATCACCCTGCGCACCATCTGGATGTTTTACATGTTCGCCGACGTCTGGCTGCTCACCACCAAAGTCGACATTCTCGGCGTCTATCTCTACAAAACCGCGTTCGCATTTAACGACTTAAGTAAAGCATCTGCCATCTCCGTGGTGCTGTTCGCGATTGTGTTCGCAGTGATCCTGCTCTCCAGAAAACGGGTGAATCTCTATGGCAACAAATAAGCGCCTTGCGCCGCGCGTCGGCTTTTATCTCGGGCTGGTCCTGTTTCTCGGCATCACGTTATTTCCATTTTTTGTGATGCTGATGACCTCGTTCAAAAGCTCCAAAGAGGCGATTTCGCTGCATCCGACGCTGTTGCCGCAGCACTGGACACTCCAGCACTACCTCGACATTTTCAACCCGACCATCTTTCCCTTTGTCACCTATTTTCAAAATAGCCTGGTGGTGTCGCTGGTGTCGTCCGGGCTGGCGGTGGTGATTGGTATCCTCGGCGCGTATGCCCTGTCAAAACTGCGCTTTAAAGGACGGATGGCGGTCAATGCCAGCTTCTACACCGTGTATATGTTTTCGGGGATCCTGCTGGTGGTGCCGCTGTTCAAAATCATCACTGCCCTCGGGGTTTACGATACGGAAATGGCGCTGATTATCACCATGGTGACGCAGACCCTGCCGACGGCGGTATTCATGCTGAAAAGCTACTTCGACACGCTGCCGGATGAAATCGAAGAGGCCGCCATGATGGATGGCCTGAACCGGTTGCAAATCATCTTTTACATCACCGTGCCGCTGGCGATCTCCGGGCTGATCTCGGTGTTTGTCTACTGCTTTATGGTGGCGTGGAACGACTTTCTTTTCGCCTCGATTTTCCTCTCCAGCGCCAGCAACTTCACGCTTCCGGTTGGGCTGAACGCGCTATTCAGCACGCCGGACTATATCTGGGGCCGCATGATGGCGGCATCGCTGGTTACTGCATTGCCGGTGGTGGTGATGTACGCGCTTTCCGAACGTTTTATTAAAAGTGGTTTAACCGCGGGCGGCGTTAAAGGCTAACCGCAATCTGCATACAGGGAATTTTAATGAAAAAGCTTATCGCAGCAGCGCCCCGCGTGGCGGCGCTTGTGGAATATCAGGACCGCCCGGTGGCGGCTCATGAAGTCAAAATTAAGGTGCTGTTCGGCGCGCCGAAGCACGGTACCGAAGTGGTGGACTTTCGTGCCGCCAGCCCGTTTATCGATGAAGATTTTAACCCGGAATGGCAGATGTTTATGCCGCGCCCTGACGATGCGCCGCGCGGGATCCAGTTTGGTCACTTCCAGCTTGGCAATATGGTCGTCGGCGACATTATTGAGGTCGGCGCAGAGGTCAGCGCGGTTAAAAAAGGCGATCGCGTCTGTACCTACGGTCCGTTGCAGGAAACCGTCATTGTCAACGCGGTAAATAATTACAAGCTGCGCAAAATGCCTGAAGGCGCAAGCTGGAAAAACGCGGTTTGTTACGATCCGGCACAGTTCGCCATGAGCGGCGTACGTGATGCCAATGTGCGGGTCGGGGATTTCGTGGTGGTGGTCGGCCTCGGGGCGATTGGCCAAATCGCCATTCAGTTAGCTAAAAAGGCGGGCGCATCGATTGTCATCGGCGTGGATCCCATTGCCCATCGCTGTGACATCGCCCGGCGGCACGGCGCGGATTTCTGCCTCAATCCGCTGGAGTGCGATGTCGGATTGGAGATCAAACGGCTTACCGGTAAGCAGGGGGCCGACAGCATTATTGAATCCAGCGGCTATGCAGACGCGTTGCAGAGCGCGCTGCGTGGCCTGGCCTACGGCGGCACTATCTCCTATATCGCGTTTGCTAAACCTTTCCCGGCAGGCTTCAACCTGGGCCGCGAGGCGCATTTTAATAATGCCAAAATCGTTTTTTCCCGCGCCTGTAGCGAACCTAACCCGGACTACCCGCGCTGGAACCGCAAACGCATTGAGGAAACCTGTTGGGAATTACTGATGAACGGTTATCTCAACTGCGAGGACTTAATCGATCCGGTGGTGACCTTCGCCAGCAGCCCCGACAGCTACATGAAATACGTCGACCGTCAGCCGGAACTGAGCATCAAAATGGGCGTCACGTTTTAACTACAGGGAGGTAGAAAATGAAAATCGCAACGCAGAACCAGGCATTTTTCCCCCAGGATATCCTGGCGAAATTTCGTTATATCAAGGCTATGGGCTTTGACGGATTTGAAATCGACGGCAAGCTGCTGGTGGATAATCTGGCGGAAGTCAAAGCCGCGATTCATGAGACAGGCTTACCGGTGGTGACCGCCTGCGGCGGCTATGACGGCTGGATTGGCGACTTTATTGAAGAGCGCCGCCTGAACGGAATTGCCCAAATCACCCGCATTCTGGAAGCGTTGGCGGACGTAGGGGGCAAGGGCATTATCGTTCCTGCTGCATGGGGCATGTTTACTTATCGCCTGCCGCCGATGACCTCACCGCGCAGCGTCGGGGGCGACCGCAAAGCCGTGAGCGATTCGCTGCGCCAGCTCGATGCGGTGGCACGCCGCACAGGCACTATAATTTTCCTTGAGCCGCTTAATCGCTATCAGGATCACATGATCAATACCCTCGCCGACGCGCGTCGCTATATCGACGAAGGCGGGTATCGCAATGTGCGCATTATCGGGGACTTCTACCATATGAATATTGAAGAGGATGACCTGAGCGCGGCGCTGAATACCCATCGCGATCTGCTCGGGCACGTGCACCTTGCTGATAATCATCGCTACCAACCGGGTAGCGGCTGCATCGATTTCAAAAAGCATTTTGATACGCTGCGCGCCAACGATTATGACGGGTGGGTCGTATACGAGTGCCGCGTCCGCGCCGACGATCCTGCCGCCGCCTACCACCAGTCACTCGCTTTCTTACGGTCATGCTAAGGGGCGTTGCATTATGAGCGGTAGCGACACGAGATTACGGGTTGCCATTATCGGTGCCGGTAACATTGCCGAAAGGGTTCACGCATCGTTTTACCACGCCTGCCAGGATACCGAACTGGTGGGCGTGTGCGATAACCGTCCTGAGCAGGCGCAAATATTCGCCAACAAATACGGCTGCGCGGCGTTTGACGAGGTGGACACCATGCTGTCGACGCTGCGCCCGGATGTGGTCAGCGTCTGTTCTCCCAATCGGTTTCATTATCAGCATGTGCTGGCCGCCCTGGCGGCGGGTTGCCATGTGATGTGCGAAAAACCGCCTGCCATGTCGCCCCAGGAAGCCGACGCCATGCGCCAGGCGGCGCGCAAAGCCAGATGTCTGTTGGCGTATGACTTTCACCATCGGTTTGCCCTTGACGTTCAACTGCTGCGTGAACAGGTCGCGGCAGGCACCCTGGGCGAGGTCTATGTGACCAATGCCCGGGCGCTGCGCCGCTGCGGCGTGCCGGGCTGGGGCGTGTTTACTAACAAAACGCTCCAGGGCGGCGGGCCGCTGATCGACATCGGCATTCATATGCTGGATGCCGCTATGTTCGTTCTCGGGTTTCCGGCGGTGAAGTGCGTCACCGCCCACAGCTTCCAGAAGCTGGGCACCACTAAAAATAGTGGGCAGTTCGGCGCATGGGACCCGGCGAGTTATACCGTTGAAGACGCGCTGTTCGCTACCCTCGAATTCCACAACGGCGGCATTCTGCGTCTCGAAACCTCGTTCGCGCTCAACATCCCGGAACAGAGCATTATGAACGTACAGTTCTGCGGCGATAAAGCCGGTGCCACACTGTTCCCGGCGCACATTTACCATGACGAGGACGGTGAACTGGTCACGCTGATACAGCGTGAAACGGCGGATGACTTACGTCATTTTCGCTCAATGACCGCCTTTGTGGATGCGGTGAAAGGCAGCCCCGTAGCGCTGGCCGATGCGGAGCAGGGATATCAAATCCAGCGGCTGGTGCAGGCGATTTATGACGCCGCTGAGCAGGGAGTCACCGTTGCCTTATGAAACCGATGACCACGCTTAACGAACCGCGCTTTGACCCGCATACCCTGAACAAATACGCCACACTGATGGCGGCGGGAAACGGTTATCTGGGCATTCGCGCCACGCATGAAGAGAGTTACAGCCAGCAAACCCGTGGCATGTATCTGGCGGGGTTATACCACTGCGCCGGGGAGCGGGACGTCACCGAGCTGATTAATTTGCCCGATGTGGTGGGCATGGAGATTGAAATCGATGGCGTGATTTTTAGTCTGTTATCCGGTGAGATACTCGACTGGCGACGCGAGATAGCATTCTCCAGCGGCGAAGTGGTGCGCGATGTGCTGTGGCGCGCGCCGAACGGGCAGCGCTACCGCATCGAAAGCCGGCGTTTTCTGTCTGCCGCCCAGAAACCGCTGTTCGCCTTGCGGCTGGCGGTTACCCCACTGGACGGCGCGGCGCAGATTAAACTGACCACCGGTATTGACGCGACCCAGACCAACAGCGGGCGGCAGCATCTGGATGAATTGTCGTTGCGCGTTTATGACGAACGGTACTTACAGGGCGTTTATCGTGTGCAGGACAGTCAAATCGATGTGGCTATCGGTTGCCATTGCGTAGTGACCCGTGCGGTCAATCGAATCAGCGCCGTCAACCGTAAGTTGTTGCAGCACTCTACTGCCTTTATCGCACAGGGTGAAACGTTGTGCTGTGAAAAAATATGCTGGATCCAGGGCAATCCCGATACCACTCCTGGCGGCCTTGAGACGCAAACTCTGGCGGCGTTAAAGGCGGCGGCGGATATCGGTTATGACGCGCTGTTAAACCAGTCGTGCCAGGCGCTGGGGCAATGGTGGCGGCAAAGCCGCGTGGAGCTGGACTGCGATGATATGCAGGACAGGCAGGCGCTCGATTTTGCGCTTTATCATCTGTATGCCATGACGCCGGTTCATGACGAACGCGCCAGTATTGCGGCGAAGGGGTTAACCGGTGAGGGCTATAAGGGCCATGTCTTCTGGGATACCGAGGTGTTTTTACTGCCTTTTTATCTCTACACCCAACCCGAAACCGCGCGCCAATTGCTGCGTTATCGTTGGCATAACCTGTCGGGTGCGCAGCAAAAAGCCCGGCGATGTGGTTATCAGGGCGCGCTGTTTCCCTGGGAAAGCGCCCGCACCGGTGAAGAAGAAACCCCGGAATTCGCGGCCATTAATATCCGCACCGGACAGCGACAGCGCGTTGCCTCCGCCCTGGCGGAGCACCACCTGGTCGCTGATATCGCCTGGGCGGTGATGCGCTATGTGGACATTACCGGTGATGAGGCGTTTTTACAGCGGGAGGGCGGCGAGTTGCTGTACCAAACCGCCTGCTTCTGGATCAGCCGAACAACCGACGTCGACGGGCATCTGGAGATCCACGATGTTATCGGGCCGGATGAGTATACCGAGCACGTTAACAACAACGCCTTCACCAATTATATGGCGCTCTACAACGTCGCCAGCGCGTTGAAGCATTTGCCACCAGAGCGGATGGACGCGGATTTTGCGGCTAAAGCAGCGGATTTTATCGCTCGCTTACGGCTGCCCAGGCCTGATATGCGCCACGTGGTGCCGCAGGATGACAGTTTTTTTAGCAAACCCTTTATCGACTTAAGCCGCTACCAGGCGAAGGCGGGCAAACAAACAATTTTGCTGGATTACTCGCGCGCCGAAGTCAACGAAATGCAAATCCTCAAGCAAGCGGACGTGGTGATGTTGTTTTATCTCCAGCCGGGGTTGTTTACGCCACAAACACAACAGGCCAGCCTGGCGTGGTATCTGCCGCGCACGATCCACGATTCTTCGCTCAGCAAGACCATCCACGGCATCGTGGCGGCGCGCTGTCACGATCGACAGACTGCATACCGCTTCTGGCGCGAAGGCAGCCAAATCGATCTCGGGGATGACCCGCACAGCTGCGACGACGGTTTGCATGCCGCCGCGACAGGGGCCATTTGGCTCGGGGTGATTGAAGGCTTTGCCGGGGTGAGCGTTGAGCAGGGGTTGTGCATTGCGCCGCGTCTGCCGGACGGCTGGCGACGGTTGCGTTTCCCGCTGTGCTATCAGGGGATTCGGCTGGAGATTGAGCTGACGCCGACGCATCTGAACATGACCACTTCAGCGCCCTTGACCTTCAGGCTGTATGGCCACTCCGTCTCTTTTAGTGGGCAGGGAAGCTGGGCGTATCAGGATTTTATTTAACTCAGGATGGGAGCGCTCCCGGGAAGGGATCATGTTACAGGCACTGATATTCGATTTAGACGGCGTGATTACCGATACCGCGCATTTGCACTTTACCGCGTGGCGGTCGGTAGCCGCAGAATTAGGCATCACGATTGATGAAGAGGTGAACCAGTCGTTAAAGGGCATCAGCCGGATGGCGTCGCTGGAGTGCATTCTACAGGTGGGCGGTAAAGCGGGATTGTTTAGCGAAGCCGAAAAAGAGGTGATCGCTGCCCGTAAAAATCAACGTTACGTCGAGCTGCTGGGCTCGTTGGGGCCAGGTTCGATTCTGCCGGGAATAGCGCCATTGCTCGAGGAGCTCAGGGCGCGGGGTATCGGTATAGGCCTGGCGTCTGCATCGCTGAACGCGCCGGGCATATTGCAGGCGCTGGGGCTGGCGGCGATGTTTGATTACTGCGCCGATGCCAGCCGCGTTGCGCATTCCAAACCCGACCCAGGTATTTTTCTCGCGGCCTGCGCCGGGCTGGGCGTCACCCCGTCGCGGTGTATCGGCGTGGAAGACGCCCAGGCCGGGATCGCAGCGATTAATGCCAGCGGTATGGTGTCGATTGGCATCGGGGCCACGCTCCGGGATGCGGATTTACGGCTTAACAGCACGGAAGAACTGACCTGGCGGCGGATCGCCGGGCTTATGGACCTCACAGACAGGGCGACGTCTGTTCGCCGCTAAGGGATTCACATGGCACAACTTTCCTTACAACACATTCAAAAGGTTTATGACAATAACGTTCATGTCGTGAAGGACTTCACTCTCGACATCGCCGACAAGGAGTTTATTGTTTTCGTCGGTCCGTCTGGCTGCGGTAAGTCCACCACGTTGCGCATGATCGCCGGGCTGGAAGCGATTACCCACGGCGAACTCTATATCGGCGGGGTGCGGATGAACGATGTCCCGGCTAAATCGCGCGATATCGCCATGGTGTTTCAAAACTACGCGCTTTATCCCCATATGAGCGTCTATGACAATATGGCGTTCGGGCTGAAAATGCAGAAAATCGCTCCGGCGGTGATCGCTGAAAGAGTCGAGTGGGCGGCGCAAATCCTCGGTCTGAAGGAGTACCTGAAGCGCAAACCCGGCGCGCTCTCCGGCGGACAGCGCCAGCGCGTGGCGCTGGGCAGGGCGATTGTCCGGGAAGCGGGCGTGTTCCTGATGGACGAACCACTGTCGAACCTGGACGCCAAACTGCGGGTGCAGATGCGCGCCGAGATCGGCAAACTGCACCAGAAACTCAATACCACCATGATTTATGTCACCCACGACCAGACCGAAGCCATGACCATGGCGACGCGAATTGTGATCCTAAAGGACGGCATCATCCAGCAGGTGGGTGCACCGAAAACGGTTTATAACCATCCGGCCAATATGTTTGTTGCCGGTTTTATCGGCTCACCGGCGATGAATTTCGTGCGCGGGGCATTTGACGGCAGCCATTTTGTCACCGAAACGCTGAAGCTGGCACTGCCGGACGAGAAGCGTGAACTGCTTAACGCCGGAGGATATAACCGCAAGCCGGTTATTTTGGGCATTCGCCCGGAAGATATTTCCACCCTGGCGCTGCGGGATAATCGCGTCGATGCGCATATTAGCGTGGCGGAATTAACCGGTGCGGAATTTATGCTTTATACCACGGTCGGTGGGCATGAATTTGTGGTCCGCGCCAGTGCAGACGGCCATTATCACGCCGGGCAAACGCTCCCCATCCATTTTGATATGGCCAAATCCCATTTCTTTAATAGCGAGACGGAATTAGCGATTAATTAAACGACGCAAAGGCAGGCGTTCGCCATGCCCTTGCATAACCTCTGCACGACCTACAAAAGAAGGAACGCAAATATGAATGCCATAATTCGGACGCTACTCCTGTTGCCTGTTGCTGGCGCAATGTGTGCCCAGGCGCAGGACATACCGGCAAACAGTTGGAAATACAGCATCGGCGCGATGTATGAAATCGAGAACGTTGAAGGGCAGGCGGAAGATATGGACGGGTTATATGAACCCTCCGTTTATTTCAATGCCGCATATGGCCCGTGGAGCATTAATCTGGTGATGTATCAGGAAGGGCCCGTTGATTACAGTTCCATGTCACGGGGAACGTATTTTAACCGCCCGGAATTTAACCTGCGTTATCAGGTAATCGAAAACGACGATTTTTCATTGGGCTTAACCGGCGGCGTGCGTAATTACGGTTACCATTTCGAAAATGCGGATGGATCGCCCGCCGGGACCGCCAATACCCAGCGCTGGAAAATCCAGCCGGACTGGAATGTAAAAATTAATCCGGATTTGGCCTTTGAAGGGTGGCTGGCCTGGTATCGGTTCGTTAACGATCTTAACCAAACCGGCTATTCCGACAGCCGCGTCGAAACGGAAACCGGTCTGAATTACCACTTTAATGAAACCTTCTCGGTTCAGGCCCACTATTATCTTGAACGCGGATATAACACCGTGAGCGGCAATAAACAGGGTGAATTCTCCACTAATGAGGCGCGTATTTATTTTCCCATCTCCCTGGGAAGCAATACGTTTACGCCATATACCCGTTTAACTATCGATCGCTGGAGCAACTGGGACTGGCAGGATGATGGCTCTGATTCAGAAGATCATGATTACAACCGTCTGGGATTGCTTTATGCCCACGATTTTAATAACGGTTTATCCATGACGCTGGAATATGCTTATGAATGGCAAACGCACCGCGAAGGCGATACCCATGATATTTTTCATTACGCGGGTATAGGCGTGAATTACGTTTTCTGACGGCGCATGCTTAACGTTCTTTATATCCATCGGGCGCAGGCCGACGCACCTGCGCTTTTTACGTTATCCTGGAAGCGAGCCGGTAATGACATTTTCGGTGGCTAATATAATAGAGCCAGGCGTCGGTTTATTCGCGATGCGGTCGAACAGTAACGCGCTGCTGGTATCACCCAGCGCCTGAATCGGGATTTCGATTCCGCTCGGCGGGGGCGTCAGCATAAAAGATAAAATGGCGTCGCTGTAACCGATCACTGCAAGCTGCTGCGGAATGCCGATATTCAGGCGTGCCGCCACGCGGTACAGGCTCATCAGCTTCAGGCTGTCGGTGGCGAAAATCGCGTCGGGCAGTGAGGCCAGGGATAAGAGCTTCTCCGCTGCTTCGAGTGCGCTGTGCTGGGTATAACCGCCGTCAACCATCAGCTCCTCGTGCACCGCGAGCCCATTACGGGCCAGGGCAGTTTTACACCCCTCAAGCCTGTCGAGCGAAACATGGTAATCAAGCGGGGCATGCAAACAGGCGATACGCTGAAACCCCCGGTCGATCAGGGTTTGGGTAAGCCGGATACTATCCTGAAAGTTGTCGGTGTCCACCGAGCAAATGTTCTGGTAGCGGCCTTTTAGGCCACCGATAACTACCACCGGAATAGGGTATTTATCCAGTTCAGCAAAGAAGTGCTCATTCACCGGGGAACTGAGCATAATAATGCCCTTGATCATTTTTTGTTTTATTTTGGTCAGGCATTTTTCTAAATCTTCCGCGCTGTTCTTTGACGTTTGCAATATTACGTCAAAGCCTTCATTCTCCGCCCGCGCGATAATGGCGTGCAGCACATCTGAAAAGAAAGGATTGCCAGAGGTGGTTTTGGTGGAGCGGGTGGAAATAACCATAATGGCGTCAAAACCCGATGACGTCAGGGCGCGCGCCAGTTTATTCGGCTGATAATTTAATTCTTCGATGGCTTTCAAAACCCGCTCTCGGGCGTCGTCAGAAATATTGGTTTGCTTATTCAGAACTCGCGAAACGGTGGATTTAGAGACATTCGCCACCCGCGCGATATCATAAATTGTCGGCGACATCAGTCAGCAAACTCCATTTTGAATCAGAATAACGATGTTACTCCAGGCGTCCGGGTGTGTCTATTTTAACCCTGGCTTATAACAGACCAGAAAAAAAGCACGCCGCAGGGGCGTGCCGTAGGAAACGATAAGGTTAATCGTCTTCGTCGTCGTCCAGTTCGACAGGCGTTTGGTAATCATCCGGTTTAATCGCCAGTAAATCGCAGCGCAGATGGTCGATGACCTGTTCCGCCGTATTGCCCAGGAACGCGGCGGACAGCCCGGTGCGGCCAACGGTGCCCAGCACCACAATCCCGGCCTGCAAATGCTCGGCAAGATCGGGGATCACTTCTTCCGGCAGGCCTTTTTCGACGTGGGTCATGTTCTCGCCAATCGAGTATTTCTGGCGCAACGCTTTCATAGCAATTAAATGCTGACCGCGGATTGCGTCGTTATACACGCTGGGGTCAAAATCGGGCAGTTCGATGGCGATATTAATCGGCGTGGCGGGGAAGGCGCCCACCAGATGCACTTCGGTATGGTTGACCTGCTCAGCCAGATGCAGCGTTTCACGCACCAGCTTATCGTTCAGGGCGTTGTGGTAAATCTCTTCACTGGCCAGATTCACCGCTACCAGGGCTTTACCGCCTTCCGGCCACGGTTGGTCTTTCACCATCCACACCGGGCAAGGGCATTTACGCAGCAGGTGCCAGTCGGTGGGGGTGAAGATCACGGATTCAAGTTTGTCGTGCTGGTGGGTCATTTTCAGCACCAAATCGTGCTTAGCGGTTTTCACTTCCTGGATGATGGCTTCAAAGGGGCGGTTATGCCATACCACTTTGATTTCAATCGGAATACCGGATTCGACATAGTGTTCTGCTTGTTCGCGTATCCATGCGGTGCGCTGGCTAATCACGCCCTGGCGCATTGCGGTGCGCTCATCGGGGGACAGCAGGGTGGTCATCTCATACGAGAAGTCATAGATGGGCAAAAAGGCTTTGATTTTGCCGCCAATGCGTTGATGCAAATACACCGCACGCCGCAGCGCGGGCTGATCGTCCTGGCCTGGGTCAATAACCACCAGCATGTTTTGATAATTTGCCATACAGGGTCTCCTTACAACTGCAAACCACAGTCTGTAAAGTAAGATTAACCCATAGAGATTGAATGAAACAGGGGAGAAGCAAACGCCGGATCAATAAATTAAAAAAATTTAACGATACGGCGTCTGGAAAAATGGGGTTATGCGACGTTGCGCGAGTGGCCAGCCAGTTGCGCCAGGGTATCACTGTTTTCGATAGTGATATATTTGCCTTTTACCGCCAGCATGCCGCTTTTCTGGAAACGTCCCAACAGGCGGCTGATGGTTTCCACGGTCAGACCGAGGTAGTTGCCGATATCACCCCGGGTCATGGTGAGACGGAACTCACGCGGCGAGAAACCACGCTGGGCAAAGCGGCGCGACAGGTTATAGATAAACGCGGCCAGGCGCTCTTCGGCGTTTTTCTTGGACAACAGCAGGATCATATCCTGGTCGCCTTTGATCTCGCCGCTCATCAGACGCATCATCTGCTGGCGCAGGTTCGGCATTTTACCGGACAGATCGTCTAAGGTTTCAAACGGGATTTCGCAAACCATTGAGGTTTCCAGCGCCTGGGCAAAGCTCGGGTGATGACCGGAACCGATGGCGTCAAAGCCGACTAAATCGCCCGCCAGATGGAAGCCAGTGATTTGCTCATCGCCCTGCTCGGTAATGGTGTAGCTCTTAATGGTACCGGAACGAATGGCATACAGCGACTTCAACTCATCACCCGCCTTGAACAGCGTTTGCCCTTTCTGAATCGGTTTTTTGCGCTCGATAATGTTATCAAGCTGGTCGAGCTCGTGTTCGTTGAGGGTGAAGGGGATGCACAGTTGGCTGATGCTGCAATCCTGACAATGGATGGCACAACCGCCAGACTGAATGCGTCGAATAATTCGCTTTTCCGGGATCATAGGTCTGCTCAAGCCTTACATTGATATTGGTCAATTTTAACATCTTTTTGTTGAGCAGGTAAATCGACCGGAACAGCAAACCGATCACAAACACATGAAAAAAGGAGTACTTTTTTGCTATCCCCTTGATTACTACGGATATAAAAAGTTCCGAAAACTGAGTTCAATTAGAGTAAAAGATAACCTTCATGACGCAGCAACCACTCTTTGCGAGTGACCCCGCCTGCATAGCCCGTCAGCGCGCCGCTGCTGCCAATCACCCGGTGGCAGGGCACCACGATGCTGACGGGATTGGAACCATTTGCTGCGCCAACCGCGCGGGCCGCGCCGCTGCGGCCAAGCTGCGCCGCCAACTGTCCGTAAGAGAGGATCTGCCCGCAGGGAATGGCGCGCAGCGCTTTCCAGACTTCACGCTGAAACGGCGTCCCGGCAGTGGCGGTAGGCAGCGTATCAATAACCGCCAGGTCGCCGTCAAAATAATTCTGTAGTTTAGCGCTCAGGCCACCAGGGTTTTTGCAGGCGACGCGGTGATACCCGCTGAGGCGATAATGAATGTTCAGCAATTCAACCATTCTGTCGCTGTGTTCTTCCCATTCCACGGCGCGTAACTGAAATTGCTCATCGCACAATATCCATAACGGCCCCAGCGGGGTTTCAATTTTATCTTCAAGAAGGGTTAGCATGGTTAATTCTCAGCGGCTACACAGACAGGGGGAGTTCTTCAACATAGCACGTTCCGGTTATATTCTGTATACCCCTAAATGCCAATGAATTGCACCCCAGGCGGATTAAGCGCTGGCGCTTAATTAACCGGATAAAACCAGGTGTTGATTATTTCCAGATAAATATATTTTAAATAATAAAAAAAAGAGCCTGCCGACATCGAACAGGCTCTACAATACACAGCAGTGCTTTCGGGGCTTATTTCCTGGATTTTTTCCATTGCGCCAGGTGATTAAGGTATAGCAATGAAGGGTTAAAAATAATAATAATTTTAAGTGATTAAATTCACAAAAATAACAGCGAAACGATTCGATGGTTAAATATTGCTGAATTATTCAGCGTTAATAAATTATCTGCCGTCTGGAGAAAATATATTTTGCGAAAGATTTAAATAAATTCCTGGAAATAAAAAAGCAGCACGTTTGGTAAAGATAAGACATTGCGTTTAGCCGTCTTGAGACCCGCAGCAAGGGCGGCTATAGTGTTGGGCCTGCAAGACATCCGGAGGCCTGCACATGAAACCTGAGGACAAATCACTTTTTCTTGAGGCCATGGATGATGTTAAACCGCTGAAGAACGCCTCTTGTACCACCTGGCAAAAACCGAAGCCGGGCCGCGTTGCCGCGCCGGTAGACGTGCTGCAACTGGATAACTTTTTAACCACCGGCTATCTGGACATCATTCCGCTCAATCAGCCGCTGGAATTTAAGCGCGAAGGGGTCCAGCAGGGCGTGCTCGATAAACTGCGCCAGGGCAAATATCCCCAGCAGGCCAACCTGAATCTGCTGCGTATGCCGGTTGAACAGTGCCGACAAAAGCTGTTTGCCTTTATCCACCAGGCAAAACAGCAGGGGATCCGCAATGTACTGATCGTGCACGGCAAGGGGCGGGAAGAGAAATCCCACGCCAATATCGTGCGCAGCTATCTGGCGCGTTGGTTAGGGGAGTTCGAAGAGGTACAGGCGTTTTGTGCCGCGCTGCCCCATCATGGCGGCAGCGGAGCTTGCTACGTTGCGCTGAAAAAATCAGATGCCCAGCGGCTGGATAACTGGGAACGCCACGCCAAACGCAGCCGCTGAGACGAGGTTAGCGCCGGGATTTCACAATCTGGTAGCGCCGGGTGAAGTATTCCACCGGCGCGCTCCACATATGCACCAGACGGGTGAACGGGAACAGCAGGAACAACGTCATCCCCAGCACCAGATGCACCCGGTAAACGAACGCCACCCCGTCAAGATAGGTCGCCGCGCCGCCCTGGAAGGTGACTACCGCCTGCGCCCAGTCCACCAGCTTCAGCATCTCGCTGCCATCCATAAACTGCGCGGAGAACGGAATGGTTAACAGGCCCAGCGCGCACTGGATCATCAGCAACGCGAGGATCAGAATATCCGCCGTACTGGAACTGGCCCGCACGCGCGTGTTGGTCAGCCGCCGGTATAACAGCATTAGCCCGCCCACCAGCGTCAGTACCCCGCAAATCCCGCCGAGCCACATCGCCATTAACTGCTTGGTCGCCATCGGCAAAAACCACGCATAGGCCCAGTGCGGCGTCAGCATCCCGAACAAGTGCCCGAAGAAGATGCCGATGATCCCGATGTGAAACAGGTTAGACGCCAGCGTCATGCCTTTTTTATCCAGCATCTGGCTGGAGCCTGCGCGCCAGGTGTACTGTCCGTAGTCGTAGCGCAGCCAACTGCCGAGGATAAACACCGTCCCGCACAGGTACGGATAGATGTCATAAAAGAAGAAGTTCAGATAGTTGATCATTTGGGACCTCCGGCACTGATATCCAGATACTGAGGCGTGACGTTGTCACTAAAACGCCGTTGATGCTGCTGTTGCGGTGATGCATCGGTACTGCAACCCTGGTCGTCGATAAACTTCACCTGCTCCTCTTCCCAGATGGCATCCAGCGCCTGGGGCGTATCGTCACGGGCTTCTTTGGTCACCTGAGTGGCGACGCTGTCGCTGCGGTACTGGCTGCCGGCAATCGCCAACAGCGCATCGAACAACTGGCTGTACGGCGACTGGCGCTGTTTCAGCCGCCCGCCCAGCAGCGCGAGGATCGGCGCCACGTCGTTCAGCCCCTGGCGCGCGTCCTGTTCGGGCTGGATGCTGAGATATTCCAGATACAGCGGCAGCCAGTCCGGCAGTTCACGGCTGTCCAGTTGCAGGCCTGCTTTCTCATACTGGGCCATTAAATCGACCATCGCCTGGCCGCGATCCCGCGATTCGGCGTGGACGTGTTCGAACAACAACAAAGACGTGGCGCGGCCCCGGTCGAACAGTTCGCACCATTCCGCCTGCTTGTCGATCAGTGGGGCGGCGAAAAACTGTTCGGCAAAGGCCATCGCCTTCGGCGCGTCCTGCGCCACGGCGGCGCGTAACTCCTCCGCCGCGTCCCACAGCTCCTCGTTGGGGTACTCCATCAGCAGGGCGATAATTTTTAAGCTTTGCATTATTCACCCTCCGCTTTATCGCGAATCTCGGTGATGTTGATGGCGTCGATACGGCTGCTGTTAAACAGGTTGAATTTACTGTCCGAACCCTTACAGCCGTCGCCAAAGGTAAAGCCGCAGCCGTTACGCTCCGGGAACGCGTCGCGGGCCATTTCCCGGTGACTGGTGGGGATCACGAAGCGGTCTTCATAGTTGGCGATCGCCAGATAGCGATACATCTCCTGCACCTGGGCTTCGCTGAGGCCCACTTCGTCGATGGCGCGGGTATCGGTCACGCCTTCCACGGTTTGCGAACGCATATAGTGGCGCATCGCCATCATTCGTTTCAGGGCGCGCAGTACCGGGGCCGGGTCGCCCGCGCTCAGCATATTCGCCAGGTACTGCACCGGAATACGCAGGCTTTCCACCGCCGGTAATACCGAATCGGTGCGCGGCAGGCCGCCCGCATCCGCCACCGACTGGATCGGCGACAACGGCGGCACGTACCAGACCATCGGCAGGGTGCGGTATTCCGGGTGTAGCGGCAGCGCCAGCTTCCAGTCCATCGCCAGTTTGTACACCGGGGATTTCTGAGCCGCGTCGATCACGTTGGCCGGAATGCCCTGTTTCAGCGCCTCTTCAATCACGTTCGGGTCGTTAGGGTTTAAGAACACGTCGCACTGGCGCTCGTACAGGTCAGTTTGATGTTCGGTGCTGGCGGCTTCGAGAATACGATCCGCGTCGTACAGCACCACGCCGAGATAGCGAATGCGCCCGACGCAGGTTTCCGAGCACACCGTCGGCTGGCCGGATTCAATACGCGGATAGCAGAGAATGCATTTTTCTGACTTGCCGCTCTTCCAGTTAAAGTAGATTTTCTTGTACGGGCAGCCGCTGATGCACAGCCGCCAGCCACGGCATTTGTCCTGGTCGATCAGCACAATGCCGTCTTCCTCGCGCTTATAAATCGCGCCGCTCGGGCAGGTCGCCACGCAACTGGGGTTAAGGCAGTGCTCGCACAGGCGCGGCAGATACATCATGAAGGTGTTTTCGAACTGGCCGTACATCTCGGTCTGCATGGCTTCGAAGTTTTTATCCGCCTGGCGTTTGCTGAATTCGCCACCCAGCAGCTCCTCCCAGTTCGGACCCCATTCCACTTTTTCCATACGCTTGCCGGTAAGCAGCGAACGCGGGCGGGCGGTGGGGACGTGTTTGCCTTCCGGCGCGTTATGCAGATGCTGATAGTCGAAGCTGAACGGTTCGTAATAATCGTCGATGGACGGCAGTACCGGGTTGGCGAAAATTTTCGACATCACCCCCAGCTTGCCGCCCAGGCGCGGCACCAGCCGACCGCTAATTTTGCGGATCCAGCCGCCTTCCCAGCGGTCCTGGTCTTCCCAGTTTTTGGGATACCCAATGCCCGGCTTGGTTTCGACGTTGTTAAACCACGCGTATTCCATGCCCTCGCGCCCGGTCCAGACGTTTTTACAGGTCACCGAACAGGTGTGGCAGCCGATGCACTTATCCAGATTCATGACCATACCGACTTGTGAACGGATTTTCATTTCGCGGCCTCCTGTACCTGATTGTTACCTTCGTCATCCAGCCAGTCGATGTTGCGCATCTTGCGGATCAGGATGAATTCATCGCGGTTAGAACCCACGGTGCCGTAGTAGTTGAAGCTGTACGCCAGTTGGGCGTAGCCGCCAATCATATGGGTTGGTTTCGGGCAGACGCGGGTCACCGAGTTGTGGATGCCGCCGCGCATACCGGTCACCTCCGAACCTGGGATGTTCATCAGGCGCTCCTGGGCGTGGTACATCATGGTCATGCCCGGCGGGACGCGCTGGCTGACCACCGCGCGGGCGGTAAGCGCGCCGTTGGCGTTAAAGGCTTCGATCCAGTCGTTATCGGCGATGCCTAACTCTCTGGCATCGGTTTCGCTGATCCAGACAATCGGCCCGCCGCGCGACAGGGTCAGCATCAGCAGGTTTTCGCTGTAGGTCGAGTGGATGCCCCATTTCTGATGCGGCGTCAGGAAGTTAAGCGCTTTTTCCGGGAACCCGTTAGACGGCACCTCGCGCATGGCGCTGACGCTGCGGGTATCTACCGGCGGGCGGTAGGTCACCAGGCTTTCCCCGAAGGCGCGCATCCACTGGTGATCCTGATACAGTTGCTGGCGGCCCGACAGGGTGCGCCAGGGGATCAGCTCGTGAACGTTGGTGTAACCGGCGTTATAGGAGACATGTTCGTCTTCCAGCCCGGACCAGGTGGGGCTGGAGATGATTTTGCGCGGCTGGGCCACGATATCGCGAAAACGAATTTTCTCGTCTTCTTTCGGTAGCGCCAGATGGGCATGCTCGCGCCCGGTGAACTTGCTCAACGCTTCCCAGGCTTTCACCGCCACCTGGCCGTTGGTTTCCGGCGCGAGTGCTAGGATCACTTCCGAGGCGTCAATGGCGCTGTCAATTTTCGGGCGTCCGGCGGCGGGCCCGTCGGTTTTACGGTAGTTGAGTTTGCCGAGCAGTTCGACTTCGCTCTCGGTATTCCAGCTAATGCCTTTCCCGCCGTTACCGAGTTTGTCCATCAGCGGGCCGAGTGAGGTAAAGCGTTCCCAGGTGGCGGGGTAATCGCGCTCCAGCACCACAATGTTCGGCGCGGTTTTGCCGGGTATAAGGTCACATTCGCCTTTGCGCCAGTCGAGGATCTCAAACGGTTGGGCCAGTTCTGCCGGAGAGTCGTGCTGCAACGGTTGCAGCACCACGTCGGTCTCTTTACCCAGATGCCCGACGCACACCGCCGAAAACGCGTTGGCGATGCCCTTGTAAATTTCCCAGTCGCTTTTCGATTCCCAGGCCGGGTCTACTGCGGCGGAAAGCGGGTGAATAAACGGATGCATATCCGAGGTATTCATATCGTCCTTTTCGTACCAGGTGGCGGTGGGCAGCACGATATCCGAGAACAGGCAGGTGCTGGACATGCGGAAGTCGAGCGTCACCAGCAGATCCAGCTTGCCCTCAATCGCGCCGCCTTGCCATTCCACTTCTTCCGGCTTCACGTCGTCGGTGCTGCCTAAATCCTCGCCCTGGATCCCGCTTTCGGTGCCCAGCAGATAGCGCAGCATGTACTCGTGGCCTTTACCGGACGAGCCCAGCAGATTTGAGCGCCAGATAAACATATTGCGCGGGTGGTTCTGCCCGTTGTCCGGCTGTTCGCAGGCGAAGCGCACATCGCCGGATTTTAGCGACTGCACGGTGTAATCGATGGGCGACATCCCGGCCTCTTTGGCGCGGGCGGCCAGGTGCAGCGGATTGACCCCCAACTGCGGCGCGGACGGCAGCCAGCCCATGCGCTCGGCGCGCACGTTAAAGTCGATCAGATGGCCGGTAAATTTAGACGGGTCCGCCAGCGGCGACAGCAGCTCCTGAGCGGTGAGTTTTTCATAGCGCCACTGGCTGGCGTGGTTATAGAAAAACGAGGTGCTGTTCATCTGGCGCGGCGGGCGGTTCCAGTCTAGGGCGAACGCCAGCGGCATCCAGCCGGTTTGCGGGCGCAATTTCTCCTGGCCCACATAGTGCGCCCAGCCGCCGCCGGTTTGCCCGACGCAGCCGCAGAACACCAGAATATTGATCATTCCCCGGTAGTTCATGTCCATGTGATACCAGTGGTTGACCCCCGCGCCGAGAATAATCATCGAGCGACCGTGGGTTTTCAGCGCGGTATCGGCGAACTCGTGGGCGATCTGTTCAATATGCTGACGCGGCACGCCGCAAATCTGCTCGGCCCAGGCCGGGGTGTAAGGTTTGATCTCATTGAAGTCGCTGGCGCAATGCGCATCGTCCAGCCCGCGATCGAGACCGTAGTTCGCCAGAATCAGGTCGTAAACGCTGACCACCCGGCCTTCACTGCCGTCCGCCAGGATCAGGGTTTTGACCGGCAGCTTGTGCAGCATAATCGGGTCGTGTTTAACATGGCGGAAGTGCGGGTTCTCCTGGCCGCCGAAGTAGGGGAACGCGACGTCATCTACCGCGTCATGCCGCCCCAGCAGGCTCAGTTCCAGCTCGGTTTCCACGCCTGCCGCCAGGCTTTCCAGGTTCCATTTGCCCTGTTCGCCCCAGCGAAAGCCAATCGAACCGTTCGGCACCACCAGATCCCCGGCGCGGTTAACCGCCACGGTTTTCCATTCCGGATTGTTGGCCTGGCCGAGCCCGTCCAGCAGATCGCTGGCGCGCAGCATCCGGCCCGGCGCGAAGTAGCCTTCGGCGCGCGGCTCCAGCAGCACCAGCATCGGCATATCGGTATAGCGGCGGCAGTAGTTGATAAAGTAGTCGCCGGGATTATCGAGATGGAACTGGCGCAAAATCACATGGCCCATTGCCATCGCCAGCGCGCTGTCGGTGCCCTGTTTTGGGGCCAGCCACTGGTCGCACAGCTTCGCCACTTCGGAGTAGTCAGGGGTGATGGCGATGGTTTTGGTGCCTTTGTAGCGCACTTCGGTAAAAAAGTGCGCGTCCGGGCTGCGGGTCTGCGGGACGTTAGAACCCCAGGCGATGATATAACTGGAGTTGTACCAGTCGGCGGATTCGGGTACGTCAGTCTGTTCGCCCCAGGTCATCGGCGAGGCGGGCGGCAAATCGCAGTACCAGTCATAAAAGCTCAGGCAGGTGCCGCCAATCAGCGACAGATAGCGGGTGCCCGCCGCGTAGGAGACCATCGACATCGCCGGGATCGGCGAGAAACCGGCCACCCGGTCCGGCCCGTAGGTTTTGATGGTCCAGACGTTGGCGGCGGCAATCAACTGGTTCAGCTCCTGCCAGTTGGAGCGGATAAACCCGCCGCGCCCGCGCACTTTCTTGTAGCTCTGGGTTTTTTCCGGGTCGGCCATAATTGACGCCCAGGCTTCCACCGGGTCGCTGTTGTGGGTCAGCGCCTCGCGCCATAGCTCGATCAGGCGTTTACGCACCAGCGGATACTTCAGCCGGTTGGCGCTGTACAGATACCAGGAATAACTGGCACCGCGCGGGCAGCCACGCGGTTCGTGGTTGGGCAAATCAGGGCGGGTGCGCGGGTAGTCGGTCTGCTGGGTTTCCCAGGTTACCAGGCCGTTTTTGACGTAAATTTTCCAGCTACAGGAGCCGGTACAGTTCACGCCGTGCGTGGAGCGCACCACCTTATCGTATTGCCAGCGCTGGCGGTAACTGTCCTCCCAGTCACGGTTAGTGTGCATCACCTGCCCGTGGTCGTCGGCGAAGGTGTCGCCTTTGAGTTTGAAATAGCGAAATCGGTCGAGAAGTTTGCTCATTGCTTTCTCCTGACAGGAAGGGTCCTTCCTGAATGACATTGCCGAATCGATAGTTATTTTTTTCCACGTTGCGGGCGGCCATACACCAGCCAGGTCACCAGCACACAAACGATGTAGAACACCAGGAACACTTTCATTGCGCCCACCGGCGAGCCGGTCATTTCCAGCGACGTGCCGAAGGCTTTTGGAATAAAGAAACCGCCCACCGCGCCGATGGCGGAGATAAAGCCCAGCGCGGCGGCGGTGTCGGTGACGGCTTCCTGTTGCGCCTGCTGCTCGCTACCGCCCTTGAGCTTCACCCGGTAAATAGTGATGCGCCGGAAAATCACCGCGATCATCTGAAAGGTTGAGCCGCTGCCTAAACCGGCAGTGAGAAACAGCCCCATAAACACCAGATAAAACGCCACGAAGCTGCCCGAGCCGCTGCCCGGCAGGGTCAGGAACAGCAGGGCGCTGAAGATAGCCATAAAGATGAAGTTAATCAGCGTCACCCGCACGCCGCCGAAGCGGTCAGAGATCATGCCGCCCGCTGAGCGGGCCAGCGCGCCGATAAACGGGCCGAAAAACGCCAACTTGAGGATGTTGACGTCCGGAAACTGGGTTTTCGCCAGCATCGCAAAGCCCGCCGAAAAGCCGATAAACGAGCCGAAGGTCGCCAGATACAGCAGGCTGAGCAGCCACAGGTGCGCGCGCTTCAGGACCGGTAACTGTGAGCGAATTGACGCCTTCGAGCTGGCGATATCGTTCATGCCGAACCAGGCGGCGACGGTCGCGACCAGCAGCAGCGGTGCCCAGATCCACGCGGCGTTAGCCAGCCATAACGAGGAGCCGTCCGGCTGCTCGACGCCGTGGACGCCCAGAAAGACAAACATCGGCAGGGTGATCACCAGCGGGGAGACCATCTGCATCACGCTGACGCCCAAATTGCCCATGCCGCCGTTAATGCCCAGCGCGCTACCCTGGCGGGCTTTGGGGAAGAAGAAACTGATATTGCCCATGCTGGAAGCGAAGTTGGCACCGGCGAAGCCGCACAGCAATGCAATAATCATAAATACTTCAAACGGAGTAGCCGGGTTTTGAATGGCTAAGCCGAGCCAGATGCAGGGAATAATCAGGATCACGGTGCTTAACACCGTCCAGTATCGGCCACCGAACACCGGCACCATAAAGGAGTAGGGCACCCGTAAAATAGCGCCGGATAATGACGGCAGCGCGGTTAATAAAAAAAGCTGATCGGTAGTAAAATTAAATCCCACTTTATTGAGATTGACCGCTACGGCGCTAAATAACATCCAGACGCAGAAAGCTAATAATAAGCAGGCGACGGATATCACTAAATTACGCCGCGCAATGGCCTTGCCTTTATTGTTCCAGAATGCGTCGTTTTCCGGTTTCCAGTCTTTTAAAAGATGGCTATTGGTTTTTGCAGTTGTGGGTAACATGATCGCCCCTTGCCTGTATCGGTATTAGAAACAAAAGGTTACGGCGGAGAAGTGCGCATCCGTTTGAAATTAAAGCGACAAAATTGAGCGGGTGAACAAAACAAGAATAGATAAAAAAGTACCAGAGACGCGCTACGGAGAGGATTAACCGCTTGGTTAATTGTTACTAATTGTAATAATTGCCCGCGTAGCGGTGAATGTTATAGATAACCATTAATAAGGTCATAAAAAGTAATAGTGACGCAATTCACAATTATTCCGCGTGCGCCTTTTATATTTAAATTTTATGACGCAGGCATTAATTCATTATTAATCACAATATCAACGTGACGGCGAAAGGCGTCATCATCCATGCCGGATAAACCGAGTTTGACAATTCCATCCAGCCCGCTGACAAAGGCGATAATTCGCCAGGCAATATTTTCCGCACTGTCGCGAAGTTGAAATTCATTCTCATTTGCCCCGTGAGAAATAATGAGTGTGGTCGCGTCGTGCCACATTTCCATTGATATTATCCACGCCTGTTTCATTTCTGCTTCGCGCCGGGCGAGGGCCTCCGCTTCGCCAAACAGTCGCAGATACCTCTCGATATCGGGGTTATCAAATCCCAGCGTCCAGTTGAGTTTTGCACGCCAGGTCGACAGCGGCGGGGCGCTTTCCAGATCCAGCGACTGACGGCTGAGGCGCAAAAATGTCTCGGCCTTCAACGCCATCGACGAGGCGAAATGGTGATGCACCTGGCCTGCGGCAATCCCGGCTTCACTGGCGATGCGGCGCACCGTCATGGCGGAAAGCCCCTCGGAAAGCGCCACGCGCATCGCCGCTTCCATCACGTTCTCCCGACGATCTTCCCGGTTCATATAACGCATATCTGGCTCCTCTGTGGCGGACCGTCAGTGTATCAAAAAAGTTGGACGCGCGTTCAAATTTCCGTAGAATCGCAAATCTGGACAACCGTCCAAGTTAGTTTGAAGAGTGATAAGCGTATGTTTCGTAAGTGGTATACCTTAGCTATTTTGGTGTTGATCTATATTCCCGTCGCCATTGACGCCACGGTACTGCACGTCGCTGTGCCGTCATTAACCCTGGCGCTGGGGGCGTCCGGCAACGAGCTGCTGTGGATTATCGATATCTATTCGCTGGTGATGGCTGGCATGGTGCTGCCGATGGGCGCGCTGGGCGACCGCATCGGCTATAAGCGCCTGACGCTGATCGGTAGCGCCCTGTTTGGCGTGGCGTCGCTGGCGGCGGCGTTCTCAACCCAGGCCAGTGAGCTGATTGCCGCGCGGGCGTTGCTGGCGGTGGGCGCGGCGATGATCGTTCCCGCAACGCTGGCGGGCATTCGCGGCACCTTTAATGATGAGCGCGAGCGCGGCATCGCGCTGGGGATTTGGGTCGCCGTCGGCTCCGGCGGCGCGGCATTTGGTCCGCTGGTGGGCGGTATGTTGCTTGAGCACTATTACTGGGGCTCGGTGTTCCTGATCAACCTGCCGATTATCGCGCTGGTGCTGCTGTTCACCACCTTGTGCATTCCGCGTCAGCCGGTACAGCGTTCGCAAACCTTGAATTTAACCCAGGCGCTGATGCTGATCGCCGCTATTCTGCTGCTGGTATTTGCGGCAAAAACCAGCCTCAAAGCGAACAGCAATATCCTGCTGGTGCTGGGGGCGTTAATCAGCGGTGCGCTCTTATTGGCGCTGTTTATCCGCAGCCAGCTACGCACCCGCGCGCCGATGATCGACCTGACGCTGTTCACTCATCGCATTATCTTAACCGGCGTGCTGATGGCGCTGACCGCGATGATCACCCTGGTCGGGTTCGAACTGCTGATGGCGCAGGAACTGCAATTCGTCCACGGCTTTACGCCGCTGGAGGCCGGGCTGTTTATGCTGCCGCTGATGCTGGCCTGTAGCTTTAGCGGCCCGGCGGCGGGTGCGCTGGTCGGGCGCTTTGGCTTGCGTAACGTTGCGACGCTCGGCATGGCATTAAGCGCGTTGAGTTTCTATGGACTGGCCATGACCGACATAGCCAACCAGCGCGCCGTCGCCTGGGGCTGGATGATTTTGCTGGGGTTGAGCGCCGCTACCGCGCTGTTGGCGTCTACCGCCGCGATTATGTCGGCGGCCCCGAAAGAAAAAGCTACCGCGGCCGGGGCGATTGAAACCATGGCCTATGAGCTGGGCGCGGGCATGGGCATCGCCATTTTCGGCATGATTTTAAGCCATTCGTTTAGCGGTTCGATTGACCTGCCAGCAGAATTGCCCGCCACGCTGATGGCCCAGGCCAGCGCGTCTATCAACGAGGCGCTGCTGGTGGCTCAACAGCTCAGTCCGGCACTGGGCGAGCAGGTGGTCAATGCGGCGAACGTGGCGTTTAAAGAATCGCACAGCGCGGTGTTGTCGGTGGCCAGCGGGATGCTGCTGGTACTGACGGCGGGGGTGTGGTTTGCGCTAAGGCCGGTGAAGAGATTGACAGCCTGAAATTGATCATTAAGTATGACTATTCACTTATAGCGGGGCTAAAAAATGCGCGAAATAATGAATATCCTGTCAGCGGCTTTACCCTTGATGGTGTTATTCATTCTGGTAAGGCTGTTTTTCAGGGCGGTGCGACATCCAAAACGCATCATTACAGAAAAAAACGGCCTGAAAAAAATTTCCACCAACCCCTCGATTTTTCGGGGGGCTTCGCACAAAGACTATTATTACGACAGCGACTATTTATATGAAGTTAAAAACGACGTTACCTGTACAATTCCACTGAGTGAAATTATTCAAATAAAGCCGGGATTTACCAAAATAAATAACCGGCAAAACTGGTTGGTTAGCTATCTTAACCACGGCGAGAAAAAGCACGTTGAGTTTTTCAATAACTTAACGATTTTTAACCACAATTTCTCTGGTTTTTTGTCGGCGGTTAAACAAGCAAATCCTGAAGCTGAAATCAAATCGCTATCGTTTTTCAATCTCTGAATAGCGGGAAAACGGGCTGTCTATGTAACGCTCAGAACCAACGAATGCCCCGTCGTCAGGACCCTGGAGTCGATTGGCGAGCGCTGGTGTTTAATGATTATTCGTGAAGCGTTTGATGATGTATGCAGATTCAGCGAGTTCCAGAAGAACCTGGGTCTGGCGAAAAATATTCTGGCCGCACGTCTCAAGCATCTGGTGGAAATCGGCGTGTTTGACGTTTGCCCGGCGTCTGATGGCAGCGCTTACAAGGAATACATCCTGACCGAAAGGGGCCGCTCGGTGTTTCCGATCGTGGTCGCCATGCGGCAGTGGGGCGAACGCTATATGTTTGAAAAGGGCGAGATACACTCGGTGTTGCTCGATAAGTTGAATGGCGAGCCGTTGCCAGCGTTAGAAGTTTGCTCATCGCAAGGGGCCAGGCTTGAGCCCGCAGATTGTTATCGTCAGCGCGTGGTGGCTGGGATGAGGGGAGAGGAATGATTTTTTGCGTGGGAGTCGAGAAAGGTCATCAGAGATAGGGGCTGCTTCGTGCCAAAAGTGGACGTTGCCAACCCCACCGGGTATTAATCAATGGGGGGCAGGTCAGCATTACAAACCGAGAATCTGGAATAGTGCTGTTGCAGCCGCAGACAATGCCGCAAATGAATTGCTCGCACCAGATGCAGACCCTCGCTACTCTTCAAAGAATCCACACAAAAAAACCCAAGTCCGTTAGAAAATCATTACGATATAAAATAAAAAGTCTCTCTTTCAGACCCCAAAGAGACGCTGCATACGCAAGGCTGCCAATATGAAATCCAAAAGTGCGTTAGTTTTACAAGAACTCAGATCCCAATTACGTCCCGCCTCGGTGGCGCAAGTCGGGGGATTTCGCCCTACTGAAGACCCCATTACATCGTGGTTTTTGAAAGGTGTCTCTCTTCCTGGGGAAGGGTTGCCAGTCTGGAAGGGGCAACCGATGTTTCCGCTTCTTCAGATTCGTATAGACGAGCTTCCCGTGGTTCCTGAACAACTGAAGGATGTCGCATTGCTGGTGCTCTATCACAACTTAGAAAGCCATCCATTCGATAAACCTCATGGCGAGGGGTGGCTAATACGCGAATATGCCACCCTTGAGGGGCTGGAGTTATTGCCTGCAACAGACACTCCGTATCGCGCATTTCCGGTTCGATGGGTGAGCGTCAATGATGATGCTCCGGGATGGGAGGACGCGTGGGATATTATTGACCTTTCTGACGTAAATGATGATGAAGAAGCAAGCAACCGTTTCTTTGATGATTTTAACCGCTACAGGGGAACCAAGGTCGGAGGATATCCAACGGAGATACAACATGGTGCGGGGATTCAGGATTTTGTCTTTCAGGTGGGGTCAGAGGAAAAGGTAAACTGGATGTGGTCGGACAAGGGTATCGGCTACTTTCACAAGTCACCCGAGGGGATCTGGACGTTTTCGTGTCAGTTTTACTAGTCGTACACCGGCAGGTTTCCGCTCACCGTCGCCCCTCAACCCTCACAAAAAAAACCGCACACGGCCCTGCGCCGTATGCGGTTGCAGCGTTAATCAAAAATCAACGATGCCAGTAACAGCTAATCCCCAGATACTTATTAAACGCCTCCTGCAACACCGCGCCGGTGGCCGAGTGGTTCATCGCCACGTGGTGCTCGAAGCCGTTATTGCAAATCCACGCCAGCAGGTTTTCCAGGTGCGGCACTTCAATCACCGCGCGGCAGCCCACGGTGTCCAGCGCGTCGTCCACCGACTGGCCTTCGCCAACGTAGGCTTTGATCTCGCCGGTGAAATCATCCGATGACAAGCGGAAGTAGGTGAGCGGGCCGCTTTTTAGGCGACCGTGCACCGCGCCGCAGGTGTTCTCTTTACCCACGGTGGTGCCGATGATATCCGCAGTGCCCATCGCCGGGGATTCCAGGCTGGCGCTGGCGAAGTTGCCGCAGTGGAACAGCACGCATTTGTTACGATCGTCGCCGAAGTTGTTGTTCCAGTCGGCAATCGACGCCGGGTTCAGCGAGCAGCTCGCCAGGGCGTACATCGACAGCGCGCCCATCACGTCCACTTCGCAGGCGCTCGGCATCAGTTGTCCGGACATCACGCTCATGATCGAGCAGACGTTAATCCCGAGGTTTTCTTGCAGCGATGTCCAGCACTGAATGGCGGTGGTGTCGATATCGTTGGCCGTCACCCATTCGCTGATGACGACGAACAGTTTCGCCATCGTGACCAGTTTGTCCGCCGGAATGGCGCTGGCGTCGGCGTTATCCATCAGGATGCCGCGTTTTTCCTGGACGCGAATGTCATCGTCGCTGATGTGTTTGACGCGGGTGAAGATCTCCGACAGGTCGAGGGTTTCCACCGCCACGCCCATTTTTTCCAGCAGTTTTTCGCTGTAGCGCACGGTGTTAAAGCTCGCCGGACGCGCGCCAATTGCGCCGATGCGCACGCCTTTCATTGATGCCACCACCCGGCAGATTTGGGTAAAGCGTTGCAGATCGCCGGCGAAGACCTCGCTGGACAGGGCGCAAACGTGCTGGGTGGTCAGGGTAAACGGAATGCCGTACTGGCGCAGGTTGTTGCACAGGGAAATCTTGCCGCAGAAGCTGTCGCGGCGGGTGGCGAGGCCCATTTTATCGAGGTTGTCTTCTTCGGCCTGGATCAACACCGGCACGTTAAGGCCGGACAGGCGAAGGGCTTCCGCCACCGCTTTTTCATCGCCAAAGTTCGGTAGCAGTACCACCACGCCGTGGATCGGGTCGCGGTGCTTGCGGAACAGTTCGGCGCATACTTTGGCATCCTGGCGGGTTTCCACGCCGCCGAGGTAGGTTTCGCCATCTTTCAGCATCACGGTATTAATGCCGAGACGAGAAAACAGTGCTTCGGCCTGCTCGCGGGCTTCCGCCACCAGATAGCTGGGGAAGAATCCACGGTTACCGATAATTACGCCGAAGGTTAATTGATGTGGGATACGGGACATGGCATCACTCCAGTAAAAGGATTATTTGGGCTGAAAGCGGCAGCGGGCCACGGCTTCAAGCCACTGTTTATAGTTTTGTTGCATCTGTTGTTGCCGCGCGGGCTGCGGCGCAATTCGTTCGCCCTGGCTTGCCAGCGCGGCAGGCGTTTCATCCTGCCACCAGCCCAGCGCGTTGCCGGCCAGCAGCGCGGCACCCAGCGCCGAAACTTCGGCGGCGGGTTGAATAATTAACGGCCGTTGTAACACGTCGGCCTGCAACTGCATCAGCCAACGGTTTTGGGTGGCGGTGCCGTCGACGCACAGCGTTTCCAGCGGCTGACCGCAGGCCTGCTCCATAGCGAAAAACACATCGGCGATTTGATACACCACCGATTCCAGCGCGGCGCGGGCCAGTACCGCTGGCGTGGCGGCGTCGGTTAAACCGCTAATCGTGCCGCGCGCCTGAAGATCCCACCAGGGTGCGCCGAGTCCCGACAGCGCCGGGACGTAATAGACGCCCTGATTATCCGGCACCGACTGCGCCAGCGCGGTGAGTTCCGCCGGGTTGTGAATGCCGAGCATTCGCCCGAGCCAGGCCGCGCCGGAACCGGTATGGGTAATGTTGCCTTCCAGCGCGAAGGTGCGTTCGCCGTCGTGCCAGGCGAGGGTGGTGCTTAGGCGATTAGCCCTGGACACCGGTTCCGGTATCGAAAACATCAGCGACGACCCGGTGCCGTAAGTGGCTTTCACCACGTTGCCGCAGGCGCGGCGCTGGGCGTAGAGCGCCGCGTGGGAATCGCCGATTAACGACAGGATCGGTGTGCCGACCGGTACACCCGGAATAAACCCGACCTGCACTTCTCCGTGCAAACCGCTCGACGGCCGGACGTCCGCCAGCGCGGCGCGCGGGACGTTAAACAGGCCGAGCAGTTGCTGATCCCACTGGCCGTCATAAATATTGAATAGCTGGGTGCGGGCGGCGTTGGCGTAATCGGTAGTGAAAGCGCGCCCGCCGGTAAACTGCCAGTTCAGCCAGCTATCAAGGGTGCCGATGCACAGTTCACCGCGTTCGGCGCGCGCCACGCCGTCCGGCAACGCATCCAGCAGGGCGCTGATTTTTGCCGCCGGGAACAGCGGGTCCACCGGCAGCCCGGTAAGTTGGGTAATCAGCGCATCATGGCCTTGCGCCTGAAGTTCAGCGCAGCGCGCCTCCGAGCGGCGGTCCTGCCAGCTCACCACCGGGGTAAGCGGTTTACCGTCGGCGCGTTGCCAGATTAATACCGATTCACGCTGGTTGCTGATGGCGATCCCGGCAACCTGCACCGGGCCCGCCTGCTGTAAACAGCCGTTAATCGCATCATTCACCGCCTGCCAGATAGCCAGCGGGTCCTGTTCGGCGAGGCCGGGAGCCGGGTGGCGGATCTCCACCCCCACGCCGCAGCGCCCGACGATTTGCCCGTCGCGGTTGACCGCCACCGCTTTGGCGTTGGTTGTGCCCTCATCAATCGCGAGAATTATTGGGCTCGACATGGTTATGCTCCTTCACACAGCGCAGTGGCTTTGCGTACCACACCGGCGGCGTCAATACCGTGATGGGCACGCATATCCTTACGATCGGCGGCAATGGCATACCCGCCATCGGCAATGCCCAGCCGGGTCAGCGGGATGGCGCAGCCAGCTTCCGCCAGCACTTCCGCCACCAGGCTGCCGACGCCGCCGTTGACGTTGTGTTCTTCGACGGTAATCACCCGGCGGGATTTTTGCAGGGCAGCCAGCAGTTGCGCGGTATCGCAGGGGCGAATCGATGGCACATTGATCACCGCCGCATCGATGCCCTGGTCCGCCAGCGCGGCGGCGGCGCTGACGATTTCATGCACCGTTGAGCCCATCGCCACCAGCGCCACGTCCGCGCCTTCGCGCAGCACGTTAATCGCGCCAGGCGTAAAGCGATAGCTGGCGTCATGCAGTTCCGGCAGCGCTTTGCCGTCGAGGCGGATATACACCGGGCCGACGTGATCCAGCGCGTAATCGATAATCTGGCGGCACTCAACCGGGCAGGAGGGCGCGTAGATTTCGATATTGCCGAAGCCGCGCAGCACGGCGATGTCGTCGATACTGTGGTGGGTACTGGCCAGCGGGCCGTAGCTGGCCCCCGCGTTCAGACCGAACAGTTTGACGTTGCTGTTGTTGTAGCAAACGTCCACTTTGATCTGCTCGTTAGCGCGGGAGATCAAAAACGGCGCGGCGTTACAGGTGACGGCGATTTTACCGCCCATCGACAGGCCCACGGCGGTGCCCACCAGGGTTTGCTCGGCGATGCCGACGTTCACCAGACGGTCCGGGAACTGCTTAATAAACGGCGAGATTTTGGCCGTGGAGGTGGAGTCCGCCACCACCGGCACCAGGTCGACGCCGCGCTCAACCGCGTCGATAAACGCATTCACCATCACCGTTGCCAGATGTTCGCTATTACTCATCTTTCAGTTCCTCCAGAGCCAGTTCCACTTCGTCACCCTTCGGCACCCGGTGGTGCCACTCCGCGCGCCCCTGAATAAACGACACGCCCGCACCCTTGGTGGTATTGGCGATAATCACCTGCGGTTTGCCGCCCGGTTTCAGCCCTTCAATGGTGGTCACCACGTCCTGCATGTCGTTGCCGTTGCATTGGGTCACTTCCATGCCGAACGCGCGCCATTTTTCATCCAGCGGGTCGGTGTTGAGAATATCTTTGGTTAAACCCGCCAGCTGTAAGTTGTTTTTATCGTTAATAATGATCAGGTTATCGAGCTGGTAATGCGCCGCCACCAGCGCCGCTTCCCAGTTGCTGCCTTCCGCCAGTTCGCCGTCGCCGGTGACCACAAACACCCGGCGTGGGTTGTTGCTGCGTTTGGCCGCCAGGGCAATGCCCACCGCCACCGGTAATCCGTGGCCAAGCGCGCCAGTATTCAGCTCCACGCCCGGCGTTTTATGCTTCACCGGGTGGCCGGGCAGGTGAGAGTCGGCGTGCTGATAGGTCGACAGCCACTCCACCGGGATAAAACCGGCTTCCGCCAGCACGCAGTAATAGCCGCCTACCGCGTGGCCTTTGGACTGAATATAAATATCGCGCTGGTCGCTGTTCACTAATTCCGGCGAGCAGTTCATCACCCGGAAATAGAGCGCGGTGAGGATCTCAACCTGAGAGAGATCGGCCCCGGTATGCCCGCCTGCCGGGCTGTTAGCGTTAAGCTGAATGATGCGACGGCGCACCGCGCGGGCTTTCTTTTCCAGATCCGCAACCGACAATGAAAACGGATTCATAGGCTTACCTCTTGCATTAAAAATCATATATGAATATTTATTCGATAAGGGTAAAAAAAATCGCCTTTCGAACCAATCTGTGACGCGCTACGCTTTTGCGTTGCCTTCCATCGCGACTTTCTGGGCCACCACGGCGGCTTTTTGCTGCATCCGGTTTTGCATCTGGTCGATAATCACCGCCACGATAATCACGATGCCTTTGATCACCATCTGCCAGAACTCGCTGACGCCCATCATCACCAACCCATCGGCCAGGAAACCGATAACAAACGCGCCGACCAGGGTGCCGAGAATGGTGCCGCGTCCGCCGGCCAGTGAGGTTCCGCCGAGCACCACCGCGGCGATAGCGTTCATTTCAAACGCCGTACCGTTGGCCGGATGGCTTGCCACCAGTTGGGCGGAAACCACAATCCCGGCGATAGCGGCGCAGAAGCCGGAGAGGGTGTAGACCCAAATTTTTACCTGCTTCACTTTCACGCCGGACAGTTCGGCCGCGCGTTCGTTATCGCCGATGGCGTAGACATGGCGGCCAAACGGCAGGCGACGGGCCACGTAGGCAATGGCAATCGCCAACACAATCATCATCCAGATGGCCCAGGGCATACCGAGGAAGTTACCCGCGCCGATTTCATCAAAACCGGTGTTGCCCAACTGCGGGTTACCCGAGAGGCCGGGGAAGGTTTCGCCTCCTGAGGTCAGCATCGCCGCGCCGCGCAGCACGTACATGGTGCCGAGGGTGCAGATAAACGGAGCCACGTTATAACGGGTGATGATCCAGCCGTTGGTCGCGCCAATCAGCCCGCCAATCAGCAGCACTAACGGCACAATCACCCAGACGCTGGGGAAAATCGCGATGCCGAACATCGGCAGCACGATGCCTTTGGTGATAAGCCACCCGGCAACCATCCCGCACAGCCCGAGGGTCGCACCGATGGACAGGTCAATGCCCGCAGTGATAATCACAAAGGTGATGCCCAGCGCCAGGAAGGCGTTGATGGCGATGTGTTTAATCATGATCACCATACTGCCCATCGCGAGGAAGTCGGGCACCATGATGGAGAAAAAGCCGACTATCAAAAACAGCGCAATAAAGGTGCGCAGCTTCAACAGCAGCAGGAGGAGATTTTCCCGCGAACTGAATAGCGAGGCGGGTCTTGCGTTAAGCGCGACGGTCTCATTCGTTTTCATATCAGAACCCTTGTGCACTAGCGGAAACCAATGCCGACTCTTCGGCGTTTTCACGTGGAATATCAGCGGTCACTTTGCCGCCGGACATCACCAGGATGCGGTCCGACACCGCCATAATTTCTTTCAGGTCCGAGGTGGAGAACACCACCGCGATCCCCTGTTCAGAGAGCTGCACCATCATGCGGAATACGTCGGCTTTGGCGCCTACGTCGATACCGCGCGTGGGTTCATCCAGCAGCAATAGCTTGGGGTTGGTGAGCAGCGAACGGCCAATCACCACTTTTTGCTGGTTGCCGCCGCTCAGCGCCTGGATTTCGACTTCCGGCGAGGAGACCTTAATCGACAGGTTGCCGATGGTGGTTGCCACCACCTGTTCCTCATCGCGCCGGGAAATCGCGAAACCGCTCTGCAAGCGCCGCCACAGGCTGGCGATGGTCAAATTGCTGGCCACCGACGAGATCGGGAAGATACCGGTGCGTTTGCGGTCTTCCGGCACCAGGCTCATCCCCATGCGGATGCGCTCCGCCGTGGATAAACGCGGCGGCACCGGTTTGCTATCGAGCCACAGTTTGCCGAGGTAGTTGCGATTGGTGCCGAGCAGGCACTCAAACAGCTCGGTGCGCCCCGCGCCCATCAACCCGTAAATGCCGACGATTTCCCCGGCGCGAACGTTAAAGGTCACGTCGTCCACCACCGCATTGCCCGAGGCGTTGACGCAGGTGATGTGTTCCGCTTCCAGTACTGGCGCGCCAAACTCACGGCCCGGCGTCAGGAAGCTGGAAACCGGCTCGCTGCCGAGCATTTCGCGCACGATCCACGGCACGTCGATATCGCTCACCTGGGCTTCGGCCTGGAACTTGCCGTCGCGCAGAATGGTGATCACATCGCCGATCGCCATCAGCTCTTCCAGACGGTGAGAGATATAGATAATGGACACGCCCTGACGGGTCAGCTCGCGGATCACCCGGAACAGAATTTCCACTTCGGTTTTACTCAGCGCCGAGGTGGGTTCATCGAGGATCAAAATGTCCGCGTCTTCCGCCAGCGCTTTGGCGATTTCCACCAACTGCTGCTGGCCGACTTTCAGGTTCGCCACCTGCTCGTTTGGCGAGATCGGCTGGTCGAGGCGCTTCAGCAATTCCGCGCTGCGTTTAATCTGGGTGGCTTCGTCAATCGGCTTCAGCCCCTGTTGCAATTCGCGGCCCAGAAATATGTTTTCCGCCACGGTCAGGTTTTCAAACAGGTTGAGTTCCTGGTGCACCATGCCGATACCGTGGGCAGCGGCGTCGCGGGTATTGGCGAAATGCACCGGTTTGCCGTTGAGTTCAATGGTGCCGGAACTCGGCTGTTGTACGCCGGCGAGGATTTTCATCAGGGTGGATTTCCCCGCGCCGTTCTCGCCGATAATCACATTCACCTTGCCACGCCAGACGTTGTAATCGACGTTATCCAGCGCCACGGTGCCGGGGAACAGCATCGACACCCCACGGGTGCGCAAAACAATCGGATCCTGCATTATTTCGCTCCCTTTTGGATATCCAGCGCCACGGCGTCGGACAGCACGCCATCTTTCAGGTTGCCGGCGATCAGTATCGTCACCGGCTGCTGCTGCCAGGACGCGTCAACCGGCGGCAAGTGTTTCACCGCTTCGCGGTTATAGGCTTTGGAAAGCTGAGCAAACTGGACCTGGTTGGTGAAATCCTCAAATTTAAAACCGGCGGCGTCGCGCACCGCATTGCCTCTGATCAGCGGCCCAATCTGGACCTCCAGCGGCTTATTGTTCAGCGTCACGGTCACCGACCGTTCGCGTGGGTTGGTCAAATCGACTTTTTCGATGTTGCTGTGCAGGCGCACAAACACGCTTTGCGGCGTCGGGCTGTTTGGCAGCGTCGCGGCATCCAGCGCATGGTCGCGCGCCTGGGCGCTGACCCGGCTGTCCCATGTTTGTTGCGCTATCTGCGCGGGTGTCATGTTAGCGAAACTCGCTTTCGCGTTGGGATCTGGCGGAATGATCGGTTTACCATTCTCGTCCAGATCCACCACCCGGCAGGCAGTCAGCAACAGGGTACTGCAACACAACACGCCAATACCCCATTGTTTCAACGACATACAACCTCCGGCTTAGTTGCTCAGTTTGAAGGTATTCAGTTTGGATGCGTTGGAATCGTCAATCAGCACGCAGTCCATCAACTGTTTTTCCTGCTCTTGGGCTTTGCCGTTTTTCAGGTAGTAATCCGCCTGAACCACTGCCATTTGCGCCTGCTCCCAGCCCGGTTGCAGAACGGTGGCTTTGATGTTGCTGCCGGCTTTAATCGAATCGCGCACATAGTCGCTGCCGTCGAAGCCCACCACGATCACGTTGGTTTTACCCGCCGCTTTCAGCGCCGCTTCTGCGCCCAGCGCCATAGTGTCGTTACCGGAGATCACGCCAACGATATCCGGCTGGGTTTGCAGAATGGCTTCCATACGGTTAAAGGCTTCAGTCTGGCTCCAGTTGGCGGTCTGCTGGGCCACCATCTTCATATCCGGGTAGTCATCGAGGATGTCGTGATAGCCCTGGGAGCGCACGTGGGCGTTGGTATCCGACTGGCGGCCCAGCAGCTCAACGTACTTGCCTTTGCCGTCGAGCAGTTTGGCGAACTTCTCCGCACCCAACTGCGCGCCCTGATAGTTGTTGGACACAATCTGCGCTACAGCGACGCCGGTTTTGTTAATTTCCCGGTCAATCAGGAACGCCGGAACGCCAGCGGCTTTGGCTTTTTCCAGCGGGCCGACGGTGGCGTCCGCACCGGCGTTATCGAGAATAATCGCTTTGGCTTTACGGGCGATGGCGGTCTCAATCAACTGGTTCTGCTTGTTCACGTCATCATCATGAGAGGCCACCAGTGTGGTGTAGCCAAGCTCTTTGGCTTTAGCGGCAGCGCCGTCCGCTTCGGCTTTAAAGAACGGGTTGTCGTGTGAAGGGGTGATAATGGCAATCAGTCCATTGTCAGCGGCATAGAGGTTGGCAGAAGCCGCAAACAGCGCAGCCACTAATGATGCTTTCAGTAGGGTATGTTTCATTTTTATCTCCACATTGAATATATATTCAAACATGATTTATTATTCAATGTAACCATATGCCCCCGAAATTGATCTGTCTACGGTCAATTCAGCGAAATGATGAAAAGGCGAAAGCGATCACAATTTGTTCACTTATGGGTCAAAAGAGGGCGTTACTTGTTATTTATTCAGTCTTGAATAAAAATACAGAGGGACTCAGGAGGTGCTATGTCTAAACAGGATGAACAACGGCTGCTGGTGAAAATCGCCACGCTCTATTACGTCGATGGAATGAAACAATCTGAAATTGCTGGCCTTCTACAGCTTTCACAGTCATTTGTCTCGCGCGCCATCACCCGCTGCCAGAAAGAAGGGGTGGTGAAAATCAGCGTGATCCAACCGCCGAATATTTTTCTGTCGCTGGAGAACGCGCTGGAGCAGAAATACGGCATTCGCCAGGCGATTGTGGTGGACGTGGATGAACCGGCATCTTCCGCGCAAATCAAACATGCCATTGGTAGCGCCGCCGCGCATTACGTTGAAACGCGCCTGCGGCCTGACGATCTGGTGGGGATTTCCTCCTGGAGCAGCACCATTCGCGCCATGGTGGATGAACTGCATCCCCAGAGCATCAAAGCGCGCGGGGTGATCCAGTTGCTCGGCGGCGTCGGGCCGAACGGCAACGTGCAGGCGACCATCCTGACCCAGAATCTTGCGGCACAGTTGGGCTGCCGGGCCTGGTTATTACCTTCGCAAAGCATTGAGCATTCCGTGGAAGAACGCGCCCGGCTGGTGTCCAGCGACGACGTGGCGGAAGTGGTGCGCAAGTTCAGCGAAGTGGACGTGGCGATTCTGGGCATCGGCGATCTGGAACCGTCGCAATTGCTGAAAAACTCCGGCAACTACTATGGCGAAGCGATGCTGAAAACCCTGGCGGCGCGCGGCGCGGTGGGGGATATCTGCCTGCATTATTACAATGCCGAGGGCGAACCGGTGCTGAGCAAAGAAGAAGATCCGGTGATCGGCATGGAACTGAGCCAGGTGCGCAACTGCCCGCACGTGGTGGCGCTGGCGGGCGGCACTGAGAAGGTCAACGCCATTCGCGGGGCGCTGAAGGGCAACTACATTGACGTATTGATTACCGATTATCCTACCGCGCGCCAGCTTGCCTGATGTCTAATGGGCATCCGGTCGGGTGCCCTGAACCCTTTTCAACCCAACGTGAATTTTCCTCATGTGCGATGAATTTTCTTCGTTTGCACACGCCTCCGACGCATGACACTCTGAATGCATCTAGCCGTCCAGATGGCTAAAGCTTCATAATGCGAACAATCACCCTGGGCAATTATCTTCAGGGTCAAGGAGACACCATGCAACGCCAACTTCCCCCGTACCGCGCCGATGTCGTCGGCAGTTTTTTACGTCCTGACGCGATCAAAACCGCCCGCGAGCAGTTCGCCCGGGGCGAACTCAACGCGGCACAGCTACGCCAGGTTGAGAACGACGCTATCCGCGCCTGTGTGGAAGAGCAGTGCGCCTGCGGCCTGACGGTGGTCACCGACGGGGAATTCCGCCGCGCCTGGTGGCACCTCGATTTCTTTGCCGCGTTGCAGGGTGTGGCTCTGGTGGAAGTGAATCAGGGCATTCAGTTTTCCGGCATCCAGACCAAAGCGCAAAGCGTGCGCGTTACCGGCAAAGTGGCGTTCGGCGAGCATCCGATGCTGGAAGATTTCCGCTTCCTCAAAAGCGTCAGCGGCAGCGCCGAGCCAAAAATGACCATCCCCAGCCCGAGCGTGCTGCACTTCCGAGGCGGCGCGGCGGCCATTGACCGTAACGTCTACCCGAATCTGGATGACTATTTTGCCGATCTCGCCGTGACCTGGCGCGACGCCATCCGCGCGTTCTACGACGCGGGCTGTCGCTACCTGCAACTGGACGACACCGTCTGGGCCTATCTGTGTTCCGACGAGCAGCGCCAGCAGATCCGCGATCGCGGCGAAGACCCGGACCAGCTGGCGCAGATTTATGCCCGCGTGCTGAACCAGGCGCTGGAAGGCAAACCTGACGATCTGACCATCGGACTGCACGTTTGCCGGGGTAACTTCCGCTCCAGTTGGATTGCCGAAGGCGGCTACGAGCCGGTGGCTGAAGTGTTGTTCGGTACGGTTAACGTCGACGCGTTTTTCCTTGAGTATGATAACGACCGCTCCGGTGATTTCTCCCCGCTGCGCTTTATCCGTCCGGGCAAACAGCAGGTGGTACTGGGCTTAATCACCACCAAAAACGGCGAACTGGAAAATCGCGAGCAGATTAAAGCGCGGCTGAAAGAAGCCTCGCAGTATGTCGATCTTAACCAGGTATGCCTGAGCCCGCAGTGCGGTTTTGCCTCAACGGAAGAGGGCAACGCCATCACGCCTGCCGAGCAGTGGAATAAAGTGCGTCTGGTGACGGATATTGCGGCTGAAGTGTGGTAAATATCGGCATTTCTTATTACCGATAATCATCAGCCATCTTAAAAAGTGATATCCGCCGGTTAGTTCAGGCGGATATTGTTTTATTGCACGGCTTTAATGCAGTCTTGCACCAAATTATTCTCTGGACGTGCCTCTGGAAATCCGTAAAAGAAGAAAAATAATTTAATTAATTGATATTTAAGTGTTTATAAATATTGGCATTACAATTGCTTTATTCATTCCATCTTGTATACCAGTTGGGATGCCAGCCAATGATGCCTCTTTCTTCTTCGCCCGGTGTAATGACTGTCGATGAATGGAAACACTTCTGTTCGAACGCCGTCGATGCCCTGTCAGATATTTATCGCCAGCTTATAAATGGATTTAATAAACAGGATCCCGCCTGGATTTGCTGCGCCAGCGAGCAATTAATCGATTCGCAAATTGCGCAATTAACCGCCTGGCTGAAAGAGGGGAAAAGCCCCCACGATTTCGCGCTATGGGGTGTGCCGTTTGCGGTAAAAGACAATATCGACGTCGCCGGGTTTGAAACCACCGCTGCGTGTCCGGCCTTTGCGTATCTGCCGGAAAAAGACGCCACCGTGGTAGCAAAACTCAAAGCGGCGGGGGCAATTGTGGTGGGCAAAACCAACCTCGATCAGTTTGCTACCGGGCTGGTGGGAACCCGTTCGCCGTATGGCGCGGTCCCCAATACCTTTGATGCCCGCTACGTCAGCGGCGGCTCCAGTTCCGGTTCGGCCTCGGTGGTGGCGCGCGGGCTGGTGCCGTTTGCCCTCGGCACCGACACCGCCGGTTCAGGCCGGGTTCCGGCGGGCTTTAACAACATTGTGGGCCTGAAGCCGACCAAAGGCTGGTTCTCTGCGAGCGGCGTGGTGCCAGCCTGCCGTCTGAACGACACGGTTTCGGTGTTCGCGCTCACCGTTGATGATGCCGCTAACGTTGCCCGCATCGCCGCCGGGTTTGATGCAGAAGACGCGTATTCGCGCCGCAATCCCAATACCGCGCCCGCCCGCTTTAGCCCTAAGCCGCGCCTGGCGGTGCCGGACCGTCCTGAATTCTTTGGCGACCCATTAAGTGAAGCCGCCTTTGCCAAAAGCCTGACGCGCCTGGAAGCGCTGGGCGTCCAGTGCATCCCGATTGATTTCACGCCGTTCCGCCAGCTCGCCGAACAGCTTTACGCCGGGGCGTGGGTGGCAGAACGCACCGTGGCGGTGGGCGATACTCTGGCGCGTTTCCCGCAGGATATGGACCCAACGGTGCGCGGCATCGTCGAAGGCGGCAAGCGCTTCAGCGCCTGCGATGCCTGGCAGGCGGAATACACCCGCGCGGCGCTGGCCAGGGAAATCAATAGCGTGCTGGCGGGGTTCGATGCGCTGGTGGTTCCCACATCTCCCACCATCCACACCCTCGACGAGATGGCTGAGGAGCCGGTGCGCTACAACTCGCAGTTCGGCACCTACACCAATTTTACTAACCTCGCCGACCTCAGCGCGCTGGCGCTGCCGGGGGATTTTCGCGCCGACGGATTACCGGCAGGCATTACGTTGATCGCCCCGGCCTGGCACGATGCGGCGCTGGCGGATTTTGGTCGTCTCTGGCAACAGGCGCTGCCGCTGCCGTTAGGCGCAACCTCCAAAGCGTTACCCATCAGCACTCCGGTTGCCGCACAGGGTTTTGTCCGCCTGGCGGTAGTCGGTGCGCACCTGCGCGGCCAGCCGCTTAACTTCCAGCTCACCACCCGCAATGCCGTTTTTGTCGAGGAAACCACCACCGACGCCCGCTATCAGTTGTATGCCCTGGCGAACACCACGCCGCCAAAACCGGGCCTGGCGCGGGGCGAGCAGGGCCAGCCGATTGTGGTGGAACTGTGGGACGTGCCGCTGGCGCGCTTCGGTGAACTGGTGGCGGAAGTGCCTGCGCCGCTGGGCATCGGCTCAGTGACGCTGCACGACGGTCGACAGGTGAAAGGCTTTATTTGCGAGCCCTACGCCCTGGCCGACGCCACGGATATCACGTCATGGGGCGGCTGGAAAGCCTGGCTCGCCCGTCACCACAGCGCCTGAGGAGAACGCCATGTTTCAACGCGTACTGATTGCCAACCGTGGCGAGATCGCCTGCCGCGCCATTCGCACCCTCAACCGCATGGGCATTGAGAGCGTGGCGGTGTATTCCGACTGTGACCGCAATGCCCCGCACGTTGCCGATGCCACCTGGGCGATTGCCCTGGGCGGCGACAGCGCGCGGGACACCTATCTGGATATCGACAAGATCCTTGCGGCAGCGAAAAAGAGCGGCGCTGAGGCGATTTTCCCCGGCTACGGATTTCTTTCCGAGCGCGCCGAGTTCGCCGCTGCCTGCGAAATGGCAGGCATTACGTTTATCGGTCCCGACGCCTCGCAGATTGCCGACTTCGGCCAGAAGCACCGCGCCCGGGCGCTGGCGGCTCAGGCGGGTTTGCCGATGACGCCCGGCACCGGGCTATTGCAAAGCCTGGAAGAGGCCTGCGAACAGGCGGCGGAGGTGGGTTTCCCGCTGATGCTGAAAACCACGGCGGGCGGTGGCGGCATCGGCCTGATGCGCTGTGAAGATAGGGCGGCGCTGTGCGAGGCCTGGCAAACCGTCAAGCGCCAGGGGGCGCAGTTCTTCAGCGATGACGGCGTGTTTCTCGAGCGCTGCATTGACCGGGCGCGTCATCTTGAAGTGCAAATTTTCGGCGATGGCAAGGGCAAAGTCGTGGCCCTCGGCGAGCGCGACTGTTCGCTCCAGCGCCGCAACCAGAAGGTGCTGGAAGAAACCCCGGCGCCCAATTTGCCGCAGTCGACCCGGGAGGCGATGCTCAACGCCGCCGTGGCGCTGGGGGAATCGGTGAACTACCGCAGCGCAGGCACCGTGGAGTTTATCTACGAACCGGCGCAGGACGCGTTTTACTTTCTCGAGGTCAACACCCGTTTGCAGGTGGAGCATCCGGTGACCGAAATGGTCACGGGTCTTGATCTGATCGAATGCATGGTCAGGCTGGCGGCGGCGCAGCCGCTGGACTGGCAGGCGATGGCCCGTGCGCCAGGCGGCGCGGCGATTGAGGTGCGCGTGTACGCCGAAGATCCGCTGAAAAACTTTCAGCCCAGTCCCGGTGTGCTCACCGAGGTCTGCTTCCCGGACAACGTGCGGGTAGACGGCTGGGTCAGCACTGGCAGCGAGGTCAGCGCGTTTTACGATCCAATGATCGCCAAAATCATTGTTCACGGTCAGGATCGCCAGGATGCGCTGCTTAAGCTGCGCCGCGCGCTTGACGCCACCCGGCTATCCGGCATCGCCACCAACCTCGACTATTTACGCCAGTTGGCAGTGCTGCCGGAGTTTAAAGCCGGAGTGATGTGGACCCGGCTGCTGGACGAGGTGAGCTATCAGGCTCACGCCATCGAAGTGCTGGAGCCGGGCACCTGGAGTAGCGTGCAGGATTATCCGGGCCGACCGGGCTACTGGGATATCGGCGTCCCGCCGTCCGGGCCGATGGACGATCTGGCGTTTCAGCTTGCCAACCGCATCGTCGGTAACCATCCGAGCGCGGCGGGGCTGGAATTTACCCTTCAGGGGCCAACGCTGCGTTTTCACAGCGACGCGATTATCGCCCTGACCGGCGCCAGTTGCCCGGCGCTTCTGGACAATCAACCGGTGGCCTACTGGCAGCCTGTTATCGTCAAAGCCGGGCAAACCCTGTCGCTGGGCCGCGCCACCCGCGGTTGCCGCACCTATCTGGCGGTGCGTAACGGCATCGACGTGCCGCTGTACCTCGGTAGCCGCTCGACCTTTGCCCTCGGGCAGTTTGGCGGCCACGCCGGACGCACCCTGAAGGTGGCCGACATCCTGGCGATTTCGCGCCCGGAACTGGCGGCCTGCACCACGCCCGCGCCGATTGCGCTGCCGCAAATGCCGGAACCGGCGCTGATCCCGAGCTACGGCGAGTCGTGGGAAATCGGCGTACTGTACGGGCCGCACGGCGCGCCGGATTTCTTTACCCCCGAATCGATGGAGACGTTTTTCGCCACCGAGTGGGAGGTGCATTACAACTCTAACCGCCTCGGCGTGCGCCTGAGTGGCCCGAAGCCGGAATGGGCTCGGGCGGACGGCGGTGAAGCGGGCCTGCATCCGTCCAACGTCCACGACTGTGAATACGCCATTGGCGCGATTAACTTTACCGGCGATTTCCCGGTGATTTTAACCCGCGATGGCCCGAGCCTCGGCGGTTTCGTGTGTCCGGTGACCATCGCCAAAGCCGAATTGTGGAAGGTCGGCCAGGTGAAACCCGGCGACAAAATTCGCTTCCACCCGGTGAGCTTCGCCTGGGCGCAGTCTCTGGAGCTGGCGCACCAGGTGGCCGTCACCAACCTGTGCGCCGCCAGTACCCTGCCGGATATTCCGGTGTCGATTGCGCCGGGCATGACCCGCAGCGCGGCGATCCTCGCCCAGTGGGAAGCCGACGCCTCGCGTCCGGCGGTGGTGTGGCGGCAGGCCGGAGACAGTTACATCCTGATCGAATACGGCGAAAATGTGCTGGATCTGGCGCTGCGCTTGCGGGTGCATCTGCTGATGGCGGCGATACGCCAGGCAAATATCGCGGGCGTAGAAGAACTCTCTCCCGGCGTGCGTTCGCTACAGGTGCGCTACGACGGGCAGCATATTTCTCAGTCCCAGTTGATGGCGCTGCTCCTGCACCTTGAAGCGTCGCTGGGTGACGTGGCGACATTGAAAATCCCGTCGCGTATCGTCCATCTGCCGATAGCCTTTGAAGACAGCGCGACCCTGGCGGCGGTGGAACGTTATCAGCAAACGGTGCGGCCGGATGCGCCGTGGCTACCGAATAACGTCGATTTTATCGCCCGGGCCAATGGCCTGAGCGACCGCGACGAGGTGCTGCGGATCATCGCCGACGCCCGCTATTTAATCCTCGGTCTGGGGGACGTTTATCTCGGCGCGCCGTGCGCGGTGCCAATCGACCCGCGTCATCGCCTGCTGAGTTCGAAATACAACCCGGCGCGCACCTGGACCGCCGAAGGCACCGTCGGCATCGGCGGGATGTACATGTGTATCTACGGCATGGATTCCCCCGGCGGCTACCAACTGGTGGGGCGCACGCTGCCTATCTGGAACAAATTCCTGCGCAACGGTCAGTTTGGCGACGAGCCGTGGCTGCTGAAATTCTTTGACCAGGTGCGTTTTTACCCGGTCAGCGAAGCCGAGTTAACCGAATTCCGTGAAGCCTTCCGGGAAGGGCGCGCAGAGGTGCGTATTGAGGAAAGCGAGTTTGATTTTGCCGCTTATCAACAGTTTTTGGCGAGCAACGCTGCCGATATCGCCACGTTCCGCGAGCGGCAACAGAGGGCGTTTAGCGAGGAAGTCGCGCGCTGGCAATATGAAGAAAGTGACAGTGTCACGAGCATTGCCCACATCGACACAGACGACAACCCCCATCAGGGCCAGCGGGTGAACGCCGATCTCAACGGCAACATCTGGAAAATCCTCGTTGAGCCAGGCCAGTGCGTGAAGCAGGGCGAACCGCTGATCGTGGTTGAAGCGATGAAAATGGAACTGATGGTCTGCGCCCCGAACGACGGCACGGTGACTGCGATTGGCTGCCAGCAGGGCCGTCCGGTTGGCCCCGGCGACGCACTGCTGTGGCTGGCGGCCAGTTAATGAGCATGTTCGCGCAGGAAGGCATCGCCGGACGGGTTTATCAGCACGTTAAACAGGCGATTTTCGATTTCCAACTGCTGCCGGGGGACCGGTTTAGCGAATCGGATATCGCTACCCGGGTAGGCGTCAGCCGCACGCCGGTGCGCCAGGCGCTGTATGCCCTTGAACAGGAAGGCTATCTCGACGTGCAACCGCGCAGCGGCTGGCAGGTGAAGCCGGTGGACTTCGACGCGCTGGAAGCCTTTTACGACTTAAGGGTGGTGCTGGAAAGCGAAGCGGTGCGGCGCTTATGCCAGCGGCCGGCAGGCGATATGCCTGCCTCGCTCCAGGCGCTGGTGAGCTTCTGGATAGATTCTCCCGCGCTGGCGGAGGGCAGCGACGTCGCGCCCTGGGATGAAGCCTTTCATATGACGCTGGTAAGCGCCGCCGGGAACCCGGAAATGGCGCGGGTACACCGCGAAGTGACCGAAAAAATACGCATCGTGCGGCGCCTCGATTTCACCCAGGCACCGCGCGTGGCGGCAACGTACGCCGAGCATAGCGCCATCTTGCTCGCCATTATCCACCGCGACGTAGAGGAGGCGTGTGACCGACTGACCGCGCATATCGTACAAAGCCAGAAAGAGGTTCGCAAAATTACGCTTCATATGCTGCAACAGGCGCGGCAGGAGAAGTGTCGTTAACCCTAATCACACAGCACAATTTTTCGGAGTGATCTTTATGCAACGACGTACCTTGTTAAAAGCGTTTGCCCTCTGCGCATCGGTGTCGGCGATGGGCATGACCTTCAGCGTTCAGGCTGCGGATACCATCAAAGTGGGGATTATGCACTCGCTGTCCGGCACGATGGCGATCTCCGAGACGCCGCTGAAAAACGTGGCGCTGATGACCATCGACGAGATCAACGCCAAAGGCGGCGTTCTGGGTAAAAAACTCGAACCGGTAGTCGTCGACCCGGCATCCAACTGGCCGCTGTTCGCGGAGAAAGCCCGCCAGCTACTGAGCCAGGATAAAGTCGACGTGGTATTCGGCTGCTGGACCTCGGTATCGCGCAAATCGGTGCTGCCGGTGTTTGAGGAGCTGAACGGGCTGCTGTTCTACCCGGTGCAGTATGAAGGCGAAGAGATGTCGCCGAACGTGTTCTACACCGGGGCCGCGCCGAACCAGCAGGCGATCCCGGCGGTGGAATACCTGATGAGCGAAGACGGCGGCGGCGCGAAGCGCTTCTTCCTGCTGGGCACCGACTATGTGTACCCGCGTACCACCAACAAAATCCTGCGTTCGTTCCTGCACTCCAAAGGCGTGGCGGATAAGGATATCGAAGAGGTCTACACCCCGTTTGGCCACAGCGATTACCAAACCATTGTGGCTAACATCAAGAAATTCTCGGCGGCTGGCAAAACGGCGGTGATCTCCACCATCAACGGTGACTCCAACGTGCCGTTCTATAAAGAGCTGGCTAACCAGGCGGTGAAAGCCACCGACGTGCCGGTGGTGGCGTTCTCGGTGGGCGAAGAGGAACTGCGCGGCATCGACACCAAACCGCTGGTCGGCAATCTCGCGGCGTGGAACTACTTTGAATCGGTGGATAACCCCACCAATACCCAGTTTGTCGCCGCGTACAAAGCCTGGGCCAAAGCCAATAAGGTGCCGAACGCCGATAGCGTAGTGACCAACGATCCGATGGAAGCCACCTGGGTGGGCATCCATATGTGGGCCCAGGCGGTCGAGAAAGCGGGTACCACCGATGTGGATAAAGTGCGCGCCGCCATGGCCGGGCAAACCGTCAAGGCCCCGTCCGGCTTTACCCTGACCATGGACGCCACCAACCATCATCTTCACAAGCCGGTGATGATTGGCGAGATCGAGGGTAACGGTCAGTTCAACGTGGTGTGGCAGACCGAACAGCCGGTACGCGCCCAGCCCTGGAGCCCGTTTATCGCCGGTAACGACAAAAAATCCGACCAGCCGGTGAAAACCGCCAGCAACTAAGACGTATGCCTCCCGGCGACGGGAGGCTGTGTGACGCAGAGCCGATGCGGAGACGCGATGATGAAATTCGCCACCTTGTGGTATGTGCTGTGGGTGATGCTGCTGCTACCGGCACGGGCATGGGCCGCCGATGGCGATGACTTTGGGCGGGCCAACCGTAGCGAACAGGCGAAAATGCTGGAAGCCTGGGGCACGGCGCCCGAACCCAGCCGGTTACCGTTTTTAACAGCGCTGGCCGCTGAGCGGGTGGTGCTGGATAGCCATAAACAGGTTTTTGACGAAAACGCCGGAACCCTGACACCGTTGGGCGATGCCGCTGCGCCAGCGGGGGAAACGCAAAAGCTGCGCCTGACCAACCGGCTACGCAATCTGGCGGCAGCCGCGCTGGCGTCGCACTATCTTGTGAGTGACAACGTCACGGAACGATTGCGCGCAGCCCAGACGTTGCAGCGTGACGCCAGCCCGGAAATGGCCGCGCTGCTGGAAACCCGTCGCCAGCAGGAAACCGATGGCGCGGTGCGCGAGGCGCTGATTACCGCGCTGGCGCTGCTCAATCTTAATCATTCTCAACCCGCTATCCGCCTGGCGGCGGTGCAGCAGCTTGAAAGCTCCGGCTCGCCGCAGGTACAGGCGCGGCTGCAACCGTTAACCGACCCCCACAACGAAAGCGACGCCGACGTGCGCGCCCAGGCGGAAAAAAGCGTTAAGGCCATCGGCCAGCGCCTGATGTGGGGCGAGCTGGCGGGCCAGGCGTTTATGGGCCTGTCGCTGGGGTCGATTCTGCTGCTGGCGGCGCTGGGCCTTGCGATCACCTACGGGCTATTGGGGGTGATCAATATGGCCCACGGCGAAATGCTGATGCTGGGCGCGTACAGCACCTGGCTTACCCAGAACGCCTTCGCCGCCTGGGCGCCGCAGTGGCTGGCACTCTATCCGCTGGTGGCGCTGCCGGTGGCGTTTCTGGTCACGGCGGGGATCGGCATGGCGCTGGAGCGTAGCGTGATCCGCCATCTTTACGGGCGACCGCTGGAGACACTGCTCGCCACCTGGGGCATCAGCCTGATGCTGATCCAGATTGTGCGGAGGGTGTTCGGGGCGCAAAACGTTGAAGTGGCGAACCCGGCGTGGCTCTCCGGCGGTATTCAGGTATTGCCGAACCTGATCCTGCCGTGGAACCGGGTGGCGGTGATTGGCTTTGTGCTGCTGGTGCTGGCCTTTACCTGGCTACTGCTCAACCGCACCCGGCTGGGGATGAACGTGCGGGCGGTAACCCAGAACCGCGCGATGGCGGCGTGCTGCGGCGTACCGGAAGGGCGCGTGGATATGCTGGCGTTCGGCCTGGGTTCCGGCATCGCCGGGCTGGGCGGCGTGGCGCTGTCGCAGCTGGGCAACGTCGGCCCGGAACTTGGCCAGGGTTACATTATCGATTCGTTTTTAGTGGTGGTACTGGGCGGCGTCGGCCAGCTGGCAGGCAGCGTGGCGGCGGCGTTCAGCCTCGGCATCCTGAATAAAATCCTCGAACCGCAGCTCGGCGCGGTATTGGGCAAGATCCTGATCCTGCTGTTGATTGTGCTGTTTATCCAGAAACGCCCCCAGGGCCTGTTTGCACTCAAAGGGAGGGTTGTCGAATGATTAGCCTGCCGTTAACCACTGCCGCCACCCGGCGGCGGCCAAAACTGAGCCTGGCGCTGGGCGGCGCGATGCTGGCGGCACTGCTGGTGCTGCCGTTCCTGGCGCTGCTGCCCGCCGCGCACCCGCTGCACCTGTCGGAGTGGATGCTGACGCTGGTAGGCAAAATCCTCTGCTACGCCATCATGGCGGTGGCGCTGGATCTGGTGTGGGGCTACGCCGGGATGCTGTCGCTGGGCCACGGACTGTTTTTCGCCCTCGGCGGCTACGCCATGGGGATGTACTTGATGCGCCAGGCTGCCGGAGACGGGCTGCCGGGGTTTATGAGCTTCTTATCCTGGAGCGAATTGCCCTGGTACTGGTTCGGCACCAGTAGTTTCCTCTGGACGCTGATGCTGGTTGTGCTGGTGCCGGGCCTGCTGGCGCTGCTGTTTGGCTACTTCGCGTTTCGCTCGAAAATCAAAGGCGTTTACTTCTCGATCATGACCCAGGCACTCACCTGGGCCGGAATGCTGCTGTTTTTCCGCAATGAAACCGGCTTCGGCGGTAATAACGGTTTTACCGGGTTTACCACGCTGCTCGGGATGCCGGTCACCGCCACCGGCACGCGAATCGGGCTGTTTGTCGCCACGGTGCTGGTGTTAACCCTCAGCCTGGCGATCGGCTGGCTGCTGGCGAAAAGCAAATTTGGCCGGGTGCTGACGGCGGTGCGCGACGCGGAAAGCCGCCTGACGTTCTGCGGTTACGATCCTAAAGGCTTTAAGCTGCTGGTTTGGACGCTGTCGGCGGTGCTGTGCGGGCTGGCAGGGGCGCTGTATGTGCCGCAGGTGGGCATTATTAACCCTGGCGAAATGTCGCCTACTAACTCCATCGAGGCAGCGATCTGGGTGGCGCTGGGCGGGCGCGGCACGCTGATCGGCCCGGTGATCGGCGCGGGTCTGGTCAACGGCGCAAAAAGCCTGTTCACCGTGGTGATGCCCGAATACTGGCTGCTGTTTCTTGGGCTGATGTTTATTCTGGTGACGCGCTTTTTACCGCGCGGCGTAGTGGGTGTGATTAAGCGAGGCAAACAATGATGCAACCAGATGAAGGGCTGTTTACCCGCCAGCAGATGACCGATCGCTACCGTTCACAAACCGACCCGGTACTGCAACTGGAAAATATCAACGTCAGTTTCGACGGGTTTAAGGCGCTGACCGATCTCAGTTTGCAGATTGGCGTCGGTGAATTGCGCTGCATTATCGGCCCCAACGGCGCAGGGAAAACCACGTTGATGGATGTGATCACCGGGAAAACCCGGCCCCAAAGCGGGCGGGCAATTTATGACCAGTCCACTGACTTAACCGCGCTGTCGTCAATCGATATCGCCCGCCAGGGCATCGGGCGAAAATTTCAGAAGCCAACGGTGTTTGAAGCCCTGAGCGTGTTTGAAAATCTCGAACTGGCGCAGAAAGGCGATAAATCGGTGTGGGGCACGCTGCGGGCGCGGCTCAGCGGTGAAAAGCGTGACCGCATCGACGAAGTTTTAAGCCTGCTGCGGCTTAACGCCGAACGCCATCGCGCTGCGGGTACGCTATCCCACGGACAAAAGCAGTTTCTGGAGATCGGCATGTTGCTGATTCAGGAGCCGCATCTGCTGTTGCTGGATGAGCCTGCTGCGGGCATGACCGACGCGGAAACCGAATACAGCGCTGAGCTGTTCCGCACGCTGGCGGGCAAGCATTCGCTGATGGTAGTGGAGCACGATATGGGCTTTGTGGAGACCATCGCCGACCGGGTGACGGTGCTGCATCAGGGGCAGGTGCTGGCGGAAGGGTCGCTGCGCGAGGTACAGAACAACGAGCAGGTTATCGACGTCTATTTAGGGCGCTAAGGAGCGGGCATGTTAATGGTAAGCGGTGTGAATCAATATTACGGCGGTAGCCATATTCTGCGCGGCGTGTCGTTCGAGGTGCAGCCCGGCGAGGTGACCTGCCTGCTGGGGCGTAACGGCGTAGGGAAAAGCACCTTGCTGAAGTGCCTGATGGGGCTGATCGCCGCCCGTTCCGGCGACGTTCACTTTCAGGATAAAAACATCACCCGCCTGAAGCCGCACCAGCGGGTGCGGGCAGGCATGGCGTATGTGCCCCAGGGCCGGGAAATATTCCCACGCTTAACGGTGGAGGAAAATTTGCTGATGGGGCTGTCGCGCTTCACCGGTCGCGACGCGCGCACTGTTCCTGAGGAAATCTACGCGCTATTCCCGGTGCTGCACGAGATGAAACAGCGGCGCGGCGGCGATCTCTCCGGCGGCCAACAGCAGCAGTTGGCGATTGGTCGGGCGCTGGCCTGCCGCCCTCAGTTGCTGATTCTGGATGAACCGACGGAGGGCATTCAGCCTTCGGTGATTAAACAGATCGGCGCAGTGATTGCTGAACTGGCGAAGCGCGGGGATATGGCGATATTGCTGGTGGAGCAGTTTTACGACTTCGCCGCCGAACTGGCGGACAGCTATCTGGTGATGTCGCGCGGCGAAATTATCCAGCGCGGCGCGGGCAACCAGATGGAGCAGGATGGGGTCAGGGGGCTGGTGGCGATTTAAGCCGGGCGATGGCCCGGCAATTGACTGAAACAGATTAGACAGAATTATGTTCTTCTGACTTCAACTTTGCGGCCTGGCTACAGAAAGCCTCGCATTCTTCCGGAGAGAAGATAATTTCACCGCATTTATCGCAATACTCGCCGGAAATGCCGTTAAGCGTTGTCTTTCCGGTTTGATGTTTATAAGGCAGATCGCGGGTCACATGGGTTAAATAACCGCCGCCGCAAATTAAACATTTCTTCATTATCATTCCTTAAAGGATTGACTCAGTTGGTTGTTAACCGCGCAGATCTTATATCTGCAAAGTTTAAAAAGGCATCTGCCTGAATCTTAAACACACCCCGTTACCGTCGCCGCTCGCGGCGCGCGCATCCCTTTCAGCATCAGCAGGTACGCGCCCGTCGTCGCCACCATCAGAATAGCGAACAGTGACCAGGGCGGCAGGTGAGTTAAGATAATCCCGGTGACCAGTGGGTTGAGCGCGCCGCCGAGCCAGCCCAGCGACTGGGCCGAGAAGTAGCTGGCTTTCAAACCGTTGGGCGCGATGTTATCCACCAGCATGTATTCGCCAGGCGCGAAGATGAGTTCCCCAAAGGTAAACACGGCGGCAGACAGCCCCCAAATCCAGAGATTGGCACCGGCAAACATAAATCCGCCAAGCCCCAGCAGGAAAAACAGTGTGCCCAGCAGCATCAGGCGCTTGAGGTTTTCGGCACGTATACGTTTCCCCACCATGTACTGTAACGACACCACCACCGCCGCGTTCACCGGCAGCACCACGCCTATGACGGTTTCCGCCAGCCGGTTGTCTGCTACCACCATGACGTACTGCGCGATGCAGGAGGCAAAAGAGCCAAATACCAGCGAGCCGAGAAACGCCGAAAGCGTGAAATAAATCAGCGCGCGGTCCTGCAACAATACGGCGATGACGTTGCGCTTTTCGCCGTTATGCTCAGAAAAGGTATGCAGCGGTTTCACGCAGCACTGGATCAGCACAAACGGGAGCGAACTGCTGATGGCCGCCAGCCAGAACGGCATATTCACGCCGTAAAGCAGCAACCAGGTGCCGAGTGGCGGCCCGATAGTCCAACCGATATTTAAAAAGGTGTAGTTCAACGAAAAGACTTTGGCTTTTACCGCCGGGGTGAGGGTGTCGGAAAAGTAGCTTTTCAATACCGTGGCGAATACCGAATAGGCGCAGTTCACCAGTGAAAACCACGCCACCACCAGTGCGGCATGATGCGTGAGCGGAATGGCCACAAAGCCGCCGACAAACACGGCGATGGCCAACAGCATATAGCGTTTTTTCTCGAAGCGGTCGGCCAGGATGCCGAATCCCAGGCTAAAGAAAACGCCCACCGTCAGGGCGATACTCATGGCAATACCAATCTGGTCCACCGGCATCGCGTACTGGCGATTTAAATAGATGGACATAAAGGGCAGCGTCGCGCCGCGTCCGATGGTTAACAGGAGCGATGAGGCGAGCAGTGCGCCAATAGAAAATGTGTGCCTGGGCTGCATATTGTAATCTTTTTGTAATTAACAGTGGGTTGTGCTGCGGTTGTTATGCCATCAAGCAATACCACGGCATACCGGCGTTGTACACCCAGCCCTTTGTTCTGGCGTGCTTTTTAACAAGGCATATTTTGGTGATGCCTTTTTGTAAAGTTTTGCGGTAGGGTGAAGTGTTAACACTTTTTTAATTATTTTGGGGCAGGGTATGACACGTAAAGATGGGCTACTGGCGCTGCTGGTGGTGACGGTGTGGGGAGTCAATTTTGTTGTCATCAAGTGGGGGCTGCACGCCATGCCCCCGTTGCTGCTGGCGGGGTTACGTTTTCTGCTGGTCGCTTTTCCGGCGCTGTTTTTTGTCGCCCGTCCGAAAGTCCCGCTACGCCTGCTGCTGGGTTATGGATTGACCATCAGCTTTGGGCAGTTCGCCTTTCTGTTCTGTGCCATTAAATTCGGTATGCCTGCCGGGCTGGCGTCGCTGGTGCTTCAGGCCCAGGCGTTTTTCACCATTATTCTCGGGGCGTTGACCTTTGGCGAACGCCTACAGTCGCGCCAGATGGCGGGAATTCTGCTGGCGGTCGTCGGCGTGCTGGTGCTGATTGAAGCCAGCCTCACCGGCGAGCACGTGCCGCTGCTGGGCTTTATCCTGACGCTGGGCGGGGCCTTTAGCTGGGCCTGCGGCAATATTTTTAATAAGAAGATTATGCAGCACGACGCGCGCCCGGCGGTAATGTCACTGGTGGTGTGGAGCGCCCTGATCCCCATCGCGCCGTTTTTGGTGGCCAGTATGCTGCTGGACGGCCCAACTACGGTGGTGTTGAGCCTGATGCATATCGACATGGTGACGATCCTGTCGCTGTTGTACCTGGCGTTTGGCGCAACCATTGTGGGGTACGGGATTTGGGGCACGCTGTTAGGGCGTTATGAAACCTGGCGCGTAGCGCCGCTGTCGCTGCTGGTGCCGGTGGTTGGGCTGGCCAGTGCGGCGTTGTTATTAGATGAGCGGCTGTCGTGGTTGCAGATGTGCGGGGCGGTGCTGGTTATGGCGGGGCTGTATATCAATGTGTTTGGCTTCCCAATGGCGCGCAAAACGCGCCGGGTGTGAGTGACCCTGGCGGGCATAAAGGCCGCCAGCAAACTCAGTTGTAGTACGCCACCCCAAGCTCATCAGACTTATCGCTGCCCGCGCCGCGATGGTTGAAATCATACGGTGAGGTGCAGTTGGTGGTGGACGTCAGCATCGGGTCGCGGGCTTCCTGATGGCTAAAGCCAGTGGATTGCTCCGCCGCAGCACAGCCTGTCGCCAGTACCAGCAGGGCGCAGGCTGCTAAGACGTATTTCATGATTTCCTCAGTCACGTTCGAAACGCGAAGTTATTGCAGGTTTAATGATGGATTCGGTGTAAATACAGCGCATCGTTCGCGGTGGCATTCACGCGGAACTTATGCGGCGGCAGCGAAAAATAGTTTTTGAACGTGCGGGTTAAGGTTTGCTGCGATTCAAACCCATAGCGCTCCGCCAAAAACAGGATCGGTTCGTTGCTGCTTTTCAACTGCTGTGCGATTTCAGTCAGTTTGCGATTACGGATGTATTGGCCTAATGAATGGCCGGTTTCTTTTTTGAACATCCGTTGCAGGTGCCATTTCGAATAACCTGAGCGTTCGGACACCTTCTCCAGTGAAAGCGGGGACTCCAGATTCTCTTCAATCCAGTCCAAAATGCTATGAATCGTCACCGCATCATTGTTACGTCTGGACATCGTCTTATCTCCGTCGATTACGGCAGAACCTTCTTGAGCAGGTATTCAAGGGTTGCCACTTCTTCTGCCGTCATATTTTTAGTTAATTCTTGATGCAGGGTTTGCCCTACTAATTGATGACATTGCTCACACAGCGCAGCGCCCTCAGGCGTTAACTGGATCAGTACGCCGCGCTTGTCGTTGGGGTTCGGCAAGCGTTCGATCCAGCCTTTGCAGACCAGGCGGTCAAGCATGCGGGTCAGGGCGCCTAAATCTACCGATAGCACCTTTTTCAGCTCCACCGGCGTAATGGAACCTCCACAGCGTATGGAACACAGCACTTTGAACTGCGCGGCGGTGATATCCATCGGGGAGAGGTAGTCATTAAGCAAACGATCTTTTTTCTGATTCACCAGATGGATCAGGCGACCCAGCGGGATGATGTTATTAAACAGATCGTCGGGATGATTCACGGTGGTTGCCCAGGCAAGTAGATTAGTCACGGCAGATATTATTGCCCAGGCAAATATAAGTCAACTGAATGAAAAGAAGATGACACGATCTGCTAAAACGTTTCATAAGTTAAACTTTTAACGGCGAAATGTTACTCGCGCCAGAAGGGAGTTAGGCAGCAAACCGGGTTTGTAAAGAACACGACGAAACCTTACGCTTTGATGATGGTATCCCGGCGCGGGCCTCCTTATACTCCGCCTGCCATTCACAGGAAGAGGATTGATATGCTGGAATTATTTAAGGCTCTGGGGCTTGGGCTGGTGGTGCTGTTACCGCTGGCAAACCCGCTCACCACCGTGGCGCTGTTTTTGGGTTTATCCGGCCATATGAGCAGCGCCGAGCGCAACCGCACGGCGCTGATGACGTCGATTAACGTGGTGGTCATCATGCTGGTGGCGTGGTACGCCGGTCAGCTGGTGATGGATACCTTCGGCATTTCGATTCCCGGTTTGCGTATTGCAGGCGGCTTGATTGTGGCGTTTATTGGTTTTCGGATGCTGTTCCCGCCAGCTAAAGGCCATGAAGCCCCGGAGGTGCAGAGCAAAGCCGAAGAGATCCATCAGGAGCCGGACACCAATATTGCCTTTGTACCGCTGGCGATGCCGAGTACCGCCGGGCCTGGCACCATTGCGATGATCATCAGTTCCGCCTCCACGCTGCGCCATTCCGATGCGTTTCCGGCCTGGATTGTCGCCGTTGCGCCGCCGCTGCTGTTTATCATTATCGGCATTATTCTCTGGGGCAGTTTGCGGAGCTCCGGCGCGGTAATGCGCGTGGTGGGTAAGGGCGGCATTGAAGCGATATCACGCCTGATGGGCTTCCTGCTGGTCTGTATGGGCGTGCAGTTTATTATTAACGGCGTGCTTGAGATTGTGGCCAGCTATCACGGAGGGTAAGCAACCACCGGAGAAAATCCGCGCCCGCCTGGCCAGGCACCCGTGGTTCACCTGGCAGGCGAGCGTGATGAAACGCGTGCTTAGTTCGGGTTAACCTGGCGGGGCGGCTCTTCCAGCGACACCGGCCAGCGGCGAAAAATAATCACTGCCCAACCCAGCGCTGCCAGCGCGGGGATCGCGCCGATATAGCCCACCGAGTCCATTGAAAGATTCATGCTCACCAGGTTGCCGACCAGCGCGCCCGCGCCGATGCCAATATTAAAAATGCCGGAAAACAGCGACATCGCCACATCGGTGGCGTCCGGGGCCAGTGCCAGCACTTTCACCTGCATCCCCAGTGCGATCAGCATAATCGCCACCCCCCAGAAGGCGCACAGCGCGGTCAGCGACCAGGTGTTACGGCTGGCGGGCAACAGCAGAAGCAGGCAGCACACCAGCAAGGCTATCGCCATACCGATCAGCAGCGAGGCGTGCTGGTTGCCCAGTTTGCCGAAAATCACGCTACCGATAATGCCGGTAAAGCCCAGCACCAGCAGCATATATGTCGCGAAGTTTTCGCTCAGCCCCGCCACGGTCTGCACAAACGGCTCGATATAGCTGTAGGCGGTAAAGTGCGCGGTCACAACCACTACCGTCAGAATATAAATACTGATTAACGCCGGACGGCGGAACAATACCGGCAGGCTTTTTAATGAACCGGAGTGCTCGCTCGGCAGTTTCGGCAGCAGGCGTGCCAGACACACCAGGGTAATTAATGCGCCCATCCCGATGGCGAAAAAGGTGGTACGCCAGCCGAAGTACTGCCCGACCACGCGGCCAATCGGGATACCCAGCACGGATGCCAGCGCGGTGCCGGTGGCGATCAGGCTTAGCGCCTGGGCGCGTTTGCCCGCCGGGGCCAGGCGGATCGCCAGCGAGGCGGTAATCGACCAGAAAATCGCATGAGCGAATGCAATGCCAACGCGGCTGATAACCAGTACTTCAAAATTCCAGGCCAGAAACGACACAATATGGCTGGCGATAAACACCACAAACAGCGCAATCAACAGTTTGCGACGCTCAATCTGGCTGGTAAGCAGCATAAAGGGCAGGGACATCAACCCCACCACCCAGGCGTAAATCGTCAGCATGATGCCCGCCTGGGCGCTTTGCATACCAAAGCTGCTGGCGATGTCCGACAGTAAACCCACCGGCACAAACTCGGTGGTGTTAAAGATGAATGCGGCGACAGCAAGCGTAACCACCCGCAGCCACGCGGTTTTGCGTGAGACTGTGTTGTTTGTCATAGAGAAGTATCGCGATGGTTAAGAAATGGTGGGAGTACGGCGATCATAAAACCATCACTCCGGTGAATTCAATCTTTTTGTGACCCGAATCTCATTTTTAACTGCAAGGAAGGACGTGTAAAAATCGGCAAAACTTGCTTGCAGAAAAAACGTTGGCTGAAAAACATTCAGGCTGCTTATGATCATGAATTCACCCATAAGTAAATAATATGTTAATGATTGGTGAGTTGTGTAATTTATAATTTATTTAAAAGCGCTGTATTTAATTCACGAATTAACTTTCGATTTAAATTTAAACATATTGCTCCTAAAGAGGTATTACTATTTTTATTTAATTCGCATTAGTTAAATTAATCCGAAATTATTAAAATGTCGACCCCGTAGCATTTTCTTAATTAATTACTCTCCGAAAACATTGACCGGGGGCGTTTTGACGTGTGTGTCACATTAATGGTGGTGGATGTACCTTAGGATCGCCGCGTCTTGAAAATAAAACTCTGTATCAGACGGCTACGAAAGGATTTACCATGATAACCTACGATAATCTTCCACTGACCATCCATGACATAATGGAAGCCCGCACCCGTCTTAATGGGCGCATCTATAAAACCGGTCAACCGCGTTCCAATTATTTAAGCGAACGTTGCAAGGGAGAAATATTTCTTAAATTTGAAAACATGCAACGCACCGGGTCATTTAAAATTCGTGGAGCCTTTAATAAATTAAGTTCGTTAACTGAAGATGAAAAGCGTCAGGGTGTAGTCGCGTGCTCAGCAGGCAACCATGCTCAGGGTGTTTCTCTTTCTTGCGCCATGCTGGGAATTAACGGAAAGGTGGTCATGCCTTCCTGCGCGCCGAAATCAAAAGTGGCCGCAACCACCGATTATTCTGCGGAAGTGATTCTGCACGGAAATAGCTTTAACGAAACAATCGCTAAAGCCAGTGAAATTATGGAAATGGAAGGGCGCTTATTTATCCCGCCATTTGATGACGAAAAAGTCATCGCCGGCCAGGGCACAATTGGCCTTGAAATCCTTGAAGATTTATACGATGTGGATAACGTTATTGTGCCAATCGGCGGCGGCGGACTGATTGCCGGCGTAGCGCTGGCGATTAAATCCATCAACCCGCGCATTAATATTATCGGCGTACAGTCAGAAAACGTTCACGGAATGGCGTCTTCTTATTATGCCGGCCACATTACCAATCACCGTAATGCCGGAACGTTAGCCGACGGCTGTGATGTCGCGCGTCCGGGCATTTTAACGTATGAAATCGTTAAAGATCTGGTCACGGATATTGTACTGGTCACCGAAGAAGAGATTCGTTCCAGTATGGTTCACCTGATCCAGAGAAATAAAATTATCACTGAAGGGGCAGGGGCTTTAGCCAGCGCTGCATTATTAAGCGGCAAGCTTGATCATTATATCCAGGGTAAGAAAACCGTTAGCATTATTTCCGGTGGCAATATTGACCTGTCGCGCGTATCGCAAATTACCGGTCTTGAAACCACTCACTAATAATTTTTGTACAGGATACTTCAAATGAGTTTGGATAATACTGTTGTAACCGGTCAGAAAGCGTCGGGCTTCGCCTGGCGTAAATCTGACACCACGTGGACACTCGGTCTGTTTGGTACGGCAATCGGCGCTGGGGTATTATTTTTCCCGATTCGCGCCGGTTTCGGTGGCTTAATTCCAATTTTATTAATGTTAGTGCTGGCTTACCCGATCGCTTTTTATTGCCACCGCGCGCTGGCTCGCTTGTGCCTGTCCGGCAGTAACCCATCGGGCAACATCACCGAAACCGTCGAAGAGCACTTCGGTAAAACCGGCGGCGTGGTGATTACGTTCCTGTACTTCTTCGCGATTTGCCCGCTGCTGTGGATCTATGGCGTAACCATCACCAACACCTTTATGACGTTCTGGGTTAACCAGCTTGGCATGGAACCGTTGAACCGCGGCTTTGTGGCGCTGTTCCTGCTGCTGCTGATGGCATTCGTTATCTGGTTTGGTAAAGACCTGATGGTGAAAGTCATGAGCTTCCTGGTATTCCCGTTCATCGCCAGCCTGGTGCTGATTTCCCTGTCGCTGATCCCTTACTGGAACGGTGCGGTGATCGAGCAGGCCAGCGTCGCGGATATCTCCCTGCTGGGTCATGACGGTATTCTGGTCACCGTATGGTTGGGTATCTCCATCATGGTGTTCTCCTTTAACTTCTCGCCGATTGTCTCTTCTTTCGTGGTGTCTAAACGCGAAGAGTACGAAGGCGAATTCGGTAAAGAGTACACCGAGAAGAAATGCTCCCAGATTATCTCCCGCGCCAGCATGTTGATGGTCGCCGTGGTGATGTTCTTTGCCTTCAGCTGCCTGTTCACGCTGTCTCCGGCCAACATGGCGGAAGCCAAAGCGCAGAACATTCCGGTGCTGTCTTACCTGGCTAACCACTTTGCCTCTATGAGCGGAACCAAATCGACGTTCGCAACCGTTCTGGAGTATGCCGCGTCCCTGATTGCGCTGGTGGCGATTTTCAAATCGTTCTTCGGCCACTACCTGGGCACCCTGGAAGGTCTGAACGGCCTGATCCTGAAGTTTGGTTACCAGGGCGACAAAAACAAAATCTCTGAAAGCAAACTGAACACCATCAGCATGGTCTTCATCATGGGTTCCACCTGGGTTGTGGCTTACGCGAACCCGAACATCCTGGACCTGATTGAAGCTATGGGTGCGCCGATTATCGCTTCTCTGCTGTGCCTGCTGCCGATGTACGCGATTGGTAAAACCCCGGCGATGGCGAAATACAAAGGTCGTGCGGATAACTTCTTCGTGACCGTGATTGGCCTGCTGACCATCCTGAACATCGCTTACAAACTGTTCTAATCCCCACTCTATTAACCTCAAAGCCCACCCGAAAGGGTGGGCGGAGCAGTGTAATGAACGTAGATTCTGTAGTCCTTGTTATTAATTGTGGCTCGTCGTCGATCAAATTTTCCGTTTTAGACGTTGAGCATTGCGACGTGGTTCTCTCCGGCATTGCCGACAGCATTGGTTCTGACAATGCCTTCCTGGTGGTGGATAAAACCACTGAAATTAAACTTGCTGACAGCACCTACGACGCCGCGCTGGCGGCTATTGCCGGGGAGCTGGATAAGCGCCAGTTAATGGATGCGGTGACGTTAATCGGCCATCGCATCGCCCACGGCGGCGAGATTTTTAGCGACGCGGTGATCATCACCGATGACGTCATCAAGCAAATCAAGAAAGTCTCACCGCTGGCACCGCTCCACAACTACGCCAACCTGGCGGGTGTGGAAGCTGCGCGCCATCTGTTCCCCGGTTTGCCGCAGGTCGCGGTGTTCGATACCGGTTTCCATCAAACCTTAAAGCCTGAAGCTTATCTCTACGGTCTGCCTTATCAGTACGCAGAACAGCACGGCGTGCGCCGCTACGGATTCCACGGCACCTCGCACCGCTATGTCGCCAGCGAAGCCGTTGCGCTGCTTAATCTGGATGAGAACGATGCCGGGCTGGTGATTGCCCATCTGGGCAACGGCGCATCCATTTGCGCGGTGCAGGATGGTAAAAGCGTCGATACCTCTATGGGCATGACCCCGCTGGAAGGGCTGATTATGGGGACCCGCAGCGGCGATGTGGATTTCGGTGCGCTGGCCTATCTCGCGCGCCAGACCGGTCAGAGCCTGGAAGATCTGGAGCGGGTGGTGAATAAATCTTCCGGGCTGCTTGGCCTGTCGGGTTTGTCGTCGGATTTACGCGTGCTGGAGCAGGCGTACCACGACGGCCACGCGGGCGCACAGCGCGCGATTGGCGCGTTTGTCCACCGCATTGCCCGCCATATCGGCGGCCATGCCAGTTCGCTACGCCGTCTGGATGGGGTGATCTTCACCGGCGGGATCGGCGAGAACTCGGTGCTTATCCGCCATCTGGTGATTGAACGCCTGAAGGTGTTTGGCATTGAGGTAGACGAGGCCAAAAACGCCCAGCCGAACCGCGTGGGGCCGCGTGTGGTCTCTGGCGCACAGTCACGCGCCGTTGCGGCGGTGATCCCCACCAATGAAGAAAAAATGATCGCTCAGGACGCTATCCGCCTGGGCCGCCAGGTTTCACAGCCTGAATTTGCCTGATATCGAATTATTTAATCTGTACCGTACAGAGGGAGTTTGTAATGAAGGTTGATGTAGCGTTAAACGACACGTATCTCGACGCCTGGCAGGGCTTTGCTGGCTCTGACTGGCAGGAAACCATTAACGTCCGCGATTTTATTCAGCATAACTACACCCCGTATGAAGGGGACGAAAGCTTCCTCGCTGATGCGACGCCGGCTACCGTGCAGCTGTGGGAAAAGGTTATGGAAGGCATCCGCAAGGAGAACGCCACCCATGCGCCGGTAGATTTCGATACCAACGTCGCCACCACCATTACCGCCCACGGGCCGGGTTACATTGAGCAGCGGCTGGAAAAAATCGTCGGTCTGCAAACCGATCAGCCGCTGAAGCGTGCGCTGCACCCCTACGGCGGCGTGAATATGATTAAAAGTTCTTTCGATGCCTATGGCCGCGAAATGGACAAAGATTTCGAGTACACCTTCACTCATCTGCGTAAAACCCATAATCAGGGTGTATTTGACGTTTATTCCCCGGATATGCTGCGCTGCCGTAAATCCGGCGTGCTGACCGGCTTGCCGGACGGCTATGGCCGTGGGCGCATTATCGGTGATTACCGCCGCGTGGCGCTGTACGGTACGGCGTATTTGATCCGCGAACGCGAATTGCAGTTTGCCGATCTGCAACCCCGGCTGGAGCGGGGCGAAGATCTGGAAGCAACGATTCGTCTGCGTGAAGAACTGGCGGAACACCGTCGTGCGCTGCAACAAATCACCGAGATGGCCGGTAACTACGGCTTCGACGTGTCCCGCCCAGCGCGTAACGCCCAGGAAGCGGTGCAGTGGCTGTACTTTGGCTATCTGGCAGCGGTGAAATCGCAGAACGGCGGCGCGATGTCGCTGGGCCGCACCGCGACGTTCCTTGATATCTACATTGAGCGCGACATCAAAGCGGGCGTACTGAATGAGATTCAGGCCCAGGAGCTGATCGACCATTTCATTATGAAAATCCGCATGGTGCGCTTCCTGCGCACCCCGGAATTCGACACCCTGTTCTCCGGCGACCCGATTTGGGCTACCGAAGTGATCGGCGGGATGGGGCTGGATGGCCGCACCCTGGTGACCAAAAACTCATTCCGCTACCTGAATACCCTGCACACCATGGGCCCATCGCCGGAGCCGAACCTGACCATTCTGTGGTCGGAAGCGCTGCCGAAAGCGTTTAAAGCCTATGCGGCGAAAGTCTCTATCGACACGTCTTCATTACAGTATGAAAACGACGACTTAATGCGCCCGGATTTTGAAAGCGACGATTACGCCATTGCCTGCTGCGTCAGCCCGATGGTGATCGGCAAGCAGATGCAGTTCTTCGGCGCGCGCGCCAACCTCGCGAAAACGCTGTTGTACTGCATCAACGGCGGCATGGATGAGAAGCTGAAAATCCAGGTTGGCCCGAAAACGCCGATGATCATGGATGAGGTGCTGGATTACGACACCGTAATGGCAAGCCTCGACAACTTTATGGACTGGCTGGCGGTGCAGTACGTTAGCGCCCTGAACCTGATCCACTACATGCATGATAAGTACAGCTACGAAGCCTCGCTGATGGCGCTGCACGACCGCGATGTGCACCGCACCATGGCCTGCGGCATCGCCGGGCTATCGGTGGCGGTGGATTCGCTGTCGGCCATTAAATATGCCCGCGTGATGCCGGTGCGCGATCACAACGGTCTGGCGCTGGATTTTGTGATTGAAGGGGAATACCCGCAATACGGCAATAACGACGACCGCGTTGACAGCATCGCCTGCGACCTGGTATCGCGCTTTATGCAAAAAATCCAGGCGCTGCCGACCTACCGCAACGCGGTGCCGACCCAGTCGATCCTGACGATTACCTCCAACGTGGTGTACGGCCAGAAAACCGGCAATACCCCGGATGGCCGCCGTGGCGGCACGCCGTTCGCGCCGGGTGCCAACCCGATGCATGGCCGCGATCGCAAAGGCGCAGTGGCATCGCTAACGTCGGTGGCGAAACTGCCGTTCAAATACGCCAAAGACGGGATTTCTTACACCTTCTCTATTGTTCCGGCGGCGCTGGGTAAAGACGAGATGGCGCGGAAGAACAACCTGGTGGGGCTGCTGGACGGGTATTTCCATCATGACGTGGCGATTGAGGGCGGACAGCACCTTAACGTCAACGTGATGAACCGCGAAATGCTGTTGGACGCTATCGATCACCCGGAAAAATACCCAACCCTGACGATCCGCGTTTCCGGCTATGCGGTGCGCTTTAACGCGCTGACCCGCGAGCAGCAGCAGGATGTGGTGTCCAGGACCTTTACCAGCGCTCTGTAATTATTGCGTGCGGCGGCAAGCCGCACGTTTACCTTTTTTTAAAGGAGTGAGTATGACAACGACCATTATTTCGACCAACACAGCTCCGGCAGCCATCGGCCCGTACGTCCAGGGTGTGGATATGGGCAGTTTCGTCTTTACTTCCGGGCAGATCCCGCTGTGCCCCGAGACGGGTGCGATCGCGGCGGACATTGAGGCGCAAACGCTTCAGTCGTTACATAACGTCAAAGGGATTATCGAAGCGGCGGGGCTGACGGTGAATAACATCATTAAGACTACCGTGTTTGTGAAAGACCTGGCGGATTTTGAGGCGGTGAACCGCGTGTATAACGGGTTCTTTATGGAGCACAACGCGAACTTCCCGGCGCGGTCGTGTGTGGAAGTGGCGCGTTTGCCGAAAGATGTGAAGATTGAAATCGAGGCGATTGCAGTACGTCCGTAAGTGTAGGTTTTCATTTTTTCATTTGTAGTACCCTGGTTGCTCCCGTCATGAGGCGGGAGCTTTTTTTTTGCCTGGGGGCAGGGGGGCTTTGTTTAGGGGAGTTGTTCCGGTCAGTGGGAGGGTTCCGTTTAGTTTGTTCAGTGGAATTGTTCCGTTCGCCTGGGCTGTCGAGTCCGTCTTAAGCGCAGGTGTACGCGAACGGGTTGGGGGCGCTCGCCGCCGCGCCCCCAACACCCCCGGCTCCC
>NZ_DAMBQK010000020.1:0-91515 GCF_032062175.1 Atlantibacter sp. | reverse complement strand
GAGCCGGGCGCTGTGACCGGAGCGGGCGCGGCTGAGGGCGCAGTTTGCGGCGCGGTAACAGGGGCGGATACCGGTGCGGCAACCGGGGCCGGAGCCGGGGTGTCGCTTTCGATCACGCCGCTGTTCAGCGTCGTTGGCGCGCCTAAAAACCCGCTGCTGCGCACCGGCGCACCGGTGGTGTCTTCGCTTTGTAGGGTATCATTACTGATGGCGCGCACATCACCGGCAGGTTCAGCCTGCGGCACTGACGACGCGCTGCCCATCCCGGAATTCAGGTCGGGACGCGCCGGCAGGGCATAGGTCTGTTTCGCAACGGTGGTACACGCCATGCCCGGCCCGGACAGGGAGCCATCCGGGGCAACGATAATCGGGTCGACGCGGACTTTGGTGTTGTTCGAGGTGTTCAGGCGGTCGGCAGAGGCGCGGGACAGCGAGATTATCCGGTCATTGCCATACGGGCCACGATCGTTAATCCGCACCACAATCATCCGGCCGTTCGCCAGGTTGGTAACGCGCGCATAGCTCGGGATTGGCAGCGTCGGATGCGCGGCGGTCAGTTGATTCGGATCGAAGGCTTCGCCCGACACCGTCAGGTTGCTACCCGGCTCGGCGTCATAAATAGCGGCAAGCCCGGCCTGGCTGAAACGCGAAGCGTCCTGAACGATTTTGTAGCTTTTGCCGTCGCGCTCATAATCCTGGTTTACTGAAGGGTTCAGCGACTCATAACGCGGTTCCGCACCGCTGATTTCCACCACCGGACCATTACACACAGCAGGCTGTGGAGCCACTGTGGTTGGTGCCTGGCCGTCATCATTTGAACTACAGGCCGCCAGCAATCCTGCTGCGACACAGACTCCAAGCCACTGCTTACGCATTGCGTTCCCCTTATACGCTTTTAGACAGCATTTTTCGGTGGGTATGTATCGACATCACGATACCAAACCCGGCCATCAGTACGATCAACGCCGAGCCCCCATAACTTACCAGCGGCAGCGGCACCCCAACCACGGGCAAAATACCACTTACCATACCAATATTCACAAACACATAAACGAATAAAATCAACATCAAACCGCCCGCCATGACCCGGCCAAAGGTGGTTTGCGCCCGAGCCGCTATCCACAGCCCGCGCATGATCAGCAAAATATACAGCGCCAGCAGGATCAGCACGCCCACCAGCCCCAGCTCTTCCGCCAGCACGGCGAAGATAAAGTCGGTATGGCGCTCGGGCAAAAACTCCAGCTGCGACTGGGTGCCGTGCAGCCAGCCTTTGCCGCGTAAACCGCCTGACCCAATAGCAATTTTAGACTGAATAATATGATAGCCCGCGCCGAGAGGATCGGATTCCGGGTCGAGCAGCATCATGACGCGCTGACGCTGGTAATCATGCATCAGGAAAAACCACAAAATCGGGATAAATGCCGCCACCAGCAGGACGGCGATCAAAATCAGCCGCCAGCTCAGGCCGGATAAAAACAGCACGAACAGGCCGGAAAGCGCCACCAGAATCGACGTGCCGAGGTCCGGCTGCGCCGCCACCAGCAGCGTCGGCATAAAGATCAGCACCAGCGCAATGCCGGTATTCTTCAGGCTGGGCGGGCAGACGTCGCGGTTGATAAAGCGCGCCACCATCAGCGGCACCGCGATTTTAGCGATTTCCGACGGCTGGAAACGCACCACGCCTAAATCCAGCCAGCGCTGCGCCCCTTTGGAGATGGCGCCGAAGGCATCCACCGCCACCAGCAAAATGATACACACAATGTACAGATAGGGCGCCCAGCCCTCGTACACACGTGGGGGGATTTGTGCCATCACCACCATCACCACCAGGCCCATCAGGATCTGGCCGATTTTACGTTCGGTCATGTCCAGGTCCTGGCCGCTGGCGCTCCAGATAACCAGGGCGCTGTAAGTCAACAGCGCCAGAATGATCAGCATAAAAGTGGGATCGAGATGGATTTTATCCCAGATGGTTTTTTTATTCGGATTATCGGTCATTAGTCCTCCGCCGCGGCCACGGCCGGATTTTCAGCGGGCAGTTCGGTGTTGTTATCCCCAAGCATGATATGGTCGAGGATCTGGCGCATGATGGTCCCTACCGCCGGGCCAGCGCCGCCGTTCTCAAGGATCATGGCGACCGCGACCTGCGGCTTATCGTAAGGGGCGAACGCGGTCATCAATTTGTGATCGCGCAGGCGCTCAGCGATGCGGTGGGCGTTATAGGTTTCGTTGGCTTTCAGGCCGAAAACCTGTGCAGTACCCGATTTCGCGGCGATTTTATACGGCGCGCTGGCAAAGTATTTATGGCCCGTGCCGTTGGCCCGGTTCGCCACGCCGTACATCCCGTCTTTGGCGATTTCCCAGTAACCCGAGTGGATATCGCCCACCGGCGGCTGCTCCGGTTGCACCCAGGGCTGCTGTTTACCGTCGATGGTGGTGCTCATCAACAGATGAGGCACTTTGACGATGCCGTCGTTAATCAGGATCATCATTGCTTTGTTCATTTGCAGCGGCGTAGAAGTCCAGTAGCCCTGGCCGATGCCTACCGGGATCGTGTCGCCCTGATACCAGGGCTTCTTAAAGCGCTTCAGCTTCCATTCACGGGTTGGCATGTTCCCGGAGCGCTCTTCAGACAGGTCGATGCCGGTGTAATGGCCGTAGCCGAATTTGCTCATCCATTCGGAGAGCCGGTCGATGCCCATATCATAGGCGACCTGATAGAAGAAAGTATCCGCCGATTCTTCCAGCGACTTGGTGATGTTCAGGCGGCCGTGGCCCCATTTTTTCCAGTCGCGGTAGCGTTTTTCCGAGCCGGGCAGTTGCCACCAGCCGGGGTCGAACAGCGTGGTATTGCGGGTGATAACGCCGGAACTCAGCGCCGATACGGCGACATAAGGTTTTACCGTGGACGCCGGCGGGTAAATCCCCTGGGTCGCGCGGTTAACCAGCGGGGTATTCGGGTCGTTGAGCAGCGCCGAATAATCCTTGCTGGAGATGCCGTCGACGAACAGGTTAGGGTTATAGCTGGGGGTGGATACCATCGCCAGCACGCCGCCGGTGCGCGGATCGGTCACCACTACCGCCGCGCGGCTGCCCTGCAACAGGGTTTCGATATAGGCCTGCAACTGTAAATCGATAGTCAGATGGATGTCATGCCCGGCCTGCGGCGGCACTTCTTTCAACTGGCGGATCACCCGGCCACGGTTGTTAACTTCAACCTCTTCATAACCGGTCTGCCCGTGCAGCACATCTTCGTAAAAACGTTCAATGCCGAGCTTGCCGATATCATGGGTCGCGGCGTAGTTTGCCAGCTTACTGTCTTTATCGAGCCGTTCTACGTCTTTGTCGTTGATTTTTGACACATAGCCAATGACGTGGGTCAGGGCGGAGCCATAAGGGTAATAGCGGCGTTTATAGCCCTTCACTTCTACGCCGGGAAAACGGTACTGGTTCACGGCGAAACGCGCCACCTGCACTTCTGTCAGGTTGGTTTTCACCGGGATGGAGGTAAAGCGATGGGAGCGGGAGCGCTCTTTTTTAAACGCCGCGATATCGTCGTCCGTCAGGTCGACCACGCCACGCAGCGCGTCCAGCGTCTGCTGCACGTTATCGACTTTTTCCGGCATCATCTCGATTTGATAGATGGTGCGGTTAAGAGCCAGCGGGATGCCGTTGCGATCGTAAATAATGCCGCGACTCGGCGGGATCGGGACCAGCTTGATACGGTTTTCGTTGGAGCGCGTCTGGTAATCGGTGAAGCGCAGGATCTGCAAATTATAGAGATTCGCGATCAGTATGCCGGTAAGCAGTAAAATCCCTAAAAAGGCGACCAGAGCCCGACGCACAAAAAGCGCGGACTCAGCCGAATAGTCGCGAAAAGAATTCTGTAATTTCATCCGCTGCTTAATCTACCTGGTAGCGTTTACTCACGATGGTAAGGGTGGTTGGTAGTAATACTCCACGCCCGATAAAGGCTTTCTGCGACCAGAACACGCACCAGCGGGTGCGGCAGCGTCAGCGCAGAGAGCGACCAGCTCTGTTCGGCAGCGGCTTTACAGGCTGGGGATAACCCTTCCGGGCCACCAATAAGCAGACTCACGTCTCGACCATCCAGCTTCCAGCGTTCCAGTTCATTGGCAAGCTGCGGGGTATCCCACGGACGGCCTGGAATATCGAGCGTGACAATGCGATTTTTGCCTGCTGCGGCCAACATCAGTTCGCCCTCTTTATCGAGGATGCGTTTGATGTCGGCGTTTTTGCCCCGCTTTCCGGCCGGAATTTCGATGAGTTCGAACGGCATATCTTTAGGAAAGCGGCGCAGGTATTCAATAAACCCGGTTTGCACCCAGTCGGGCATTTTGGTGCCAACGGCGACCAGTTGCAGCTTCACGCCCTAGCTCCAGAGCTTTTCGAGTTCGTACAGACGACGGCTCTCTTCCTGCATGACATGCACAATCACATCACCCAGGTCGACAACGATCCAGTCTGCCGCGCTCTGGCCTTCAACGCCGAGCGGCATTAAGCCTGCATGGCGGGACTCGCTCAACACGTGGTCGGCGATGGACATCACGTGACGCGTAGAGGTACCGGTACAGATGATCATGCAATCCGTGATGCTGGATTTACCCTGAACGTCGATAGCAACGATATCCTGACCTTTCAGGTCGTCGATTTTATCAATAACAAAATCCTGGAGTGCTTTACCCTGCAAGTGTTCCCCCTGGGAATATGAACGCTGATGATGCCGCCGGGAGCGCATCAAACTCAATGAGATAACAGCGGCGAAGCGCCTGCTGTATGAAGTGGGCTATCATCCCACCGCTGACATGAGTTTGCATCGCCATTTTTGTAAAACAATTTAGAAAATGGCCATCGGCGGGAGAAAGTCTGGCAGCGGAGGATATCAGCCTTATATATCGTGTCAATATGCAACGGCTCGCCAAAAGAAATTCAACCGCCGTCAGCCCGTTAGATAACCGCCGCCGCCCGGTTGTTCAGGGTGCGCAACGTGACAAAATCCTGCTGGATTTCCACCATGCTCCAGCTACCTTGCTCGATCATGAAGTGCCACAGCGATGGCGGCGGCATGCTCATCAGCGTGGCGATAAGCAGGCTTAGTACGCCCTGATGGCTGACCACCAGAATGTTTTCCTGCGGCATAGCGCGTAAGTCGCGGGAAAGCGCCATTATCCGCTGTGAAAAATTATGAAATCCTTCGCCATTGGTGGGAACGGTGTTTTGCCAGTCCCGGCACCAGGCGGCATAAGTGACAGAATCTTCGCGCTGTAAATCGAGGTGATGACGCATTTCCCAATCACCAAAATGCATTTCGTTGAGCAGCGGATTGGTTTCAATAGCGCGGTCGCGGCCTTCCAGCACCAGATGGGCGGTATGCTGCGCCCGGCCCAGCGCGCTGCTCACAACCCGATCAAAGGGCACGGCCTGAAGCATTTGCCCGACTTCTGTCGCCTGACGAATGCCCTGCTCAGTGAGTGCGGTTTCACTACGTCCGCTGTACAACCCGGCGACGTTCGCCTCGGTTTGTCCATGTCTTACCAGCCACAGTTTCATGCATTGCTCCTTGAGTCACCGTTATTGAGTCTACCATCAGTCGCAGCCAGACGCCGGCTTTGGGGTAAGATGGCGTTTTACGTTGACGGAGGCGACATGTTTACCAGCAATCACGGCGGCAATATTCGCGAAGCGGCAGCGCTGGCGGGGGTGAATCCCGAGACGTTGATTGATTTCAGCGCCAATATCAATCCGCTTGGGATGCCTGCCACCCTTAAGCGCGCTCTTAGGGAAAATCTTGAATTAGCGCAGCGCTATCCAGACCCGGACTATGTGGCGCTGCACCAGGCGCTGGCGAAACATCATCAGGTCCCGCAGCGCTGGCTAATGGCAGGCAATGGCGAAACGGAGTTGATATTCCAGCTGCTGGCCCATCTCGCGCCTCGCCACGCACTGCTGCTGACGCCGGGTTTCGCCGAGTATCGCCGGGCGTTAAGCCGGGTAGGGTGCCGGATCAGCGATTATCCGTTAACCGAAGCCGATGGCTGGCAGCCGGATGACCGCCTGGTGGCGGCGCTCACAGCCGATCTTGATTGCCTGATCCTCTGCACGCCGAACAATCCCACCGGATTAATGCCGGATCGCCGCTTAATGCAGGCGATCGTTTCCCGCTGTGCAGAACTCGGCATAACGCTGGTGGTCGATGAGGCGTTTATCGACTTTATGCCAAACGCCGCTGGCTGCACCGGCTGGCTTGCTGAGAATCCGCATCTGTGGGTTTTGCGCTCCCTGACGAAGTTTTATGCTATTCCCGGCCTGCGGCTTGGCTACGTAATTAACAGCGACGAACAACGTGTTGCGGCGTTACGCGCCGGTCGCGAGCCCTGGACCATTAACGCCTTCGCGGCGCTGGCGGGAGAAATCGTGCTTAATGACGAAGCGTACCAGCAGGCGACGTTCCAGTGGCTGGAAACGGAGCGGCCCTTTTTATTGCAGGCGCTAAATGCGCTGCCGGAGATAACCGTGTGGCAAGGGGAGGCGAACTATCTGTTTTTCAGGTACGACGGCGATAAGGATTTACAACGTGGTTTGCTGGCGCAGCGAATTTTGATCCGCAGTTGCGCCAACTATCCGGGGTTGGATAAGCGTTATTTTCGGGTGGCAGTGAAAAGCCGTGCAGACAACGAGGCGCTGATTACTGCATTCACCGATATCAGTCGCGATACAAACCGTGGCGCGTAATGTAATCCATCACCGGAGCGGGGACCAGATCGTCACAGGGCTGACCGTTTTCCAGACGCTGGCGGATTTCGGTGGCCGAAATCGCTAACAGCGGCGTGTCGGCGAAGAAAATTTTCCCGGCCGGTTGAGCGTGAAGTTCGGCGGGATCGGTGGCCAGATGCTGTTCCAGCCAGCGCTGTTGTTCGGCATCGGGCATGGCGAGGGGATAACCTGGTCGGCGGCACACCAGCAGATGGCAGCAGGCGAGGATATCGGCATAGCGATGCCAGGTTTGAAACGCCAGCAATGAGTCCTGGCCGATGATAAACCCCAGCGGCTGCGCGGCGCCCTGTTCAGCACGTAAGGCTTCCATGGTATCAGCCGTCCAGGAAGGCATAGCGCGTTGCAATTCCCGGTCATCCAGTTCAAACAGCGCGTTGCCCTGGATCGCTGCATCAATCATCGCTTTGCGTTGGGCGCTGCTGGCCTCGGGCTGAGGCCGATGGGGCGGCACGTTGTTTGGAATGATCACCACGTTTTGCAAACCCACCTGTCGGGCGAGCGCCTCCACCGGTTTGATATGCCCAAAGTGAATGGGATCGAACGTCCCGCCGTAATACGCCAGCAGCGGCTTAGCCATGGATAAACACATCCGGCAAGGCTTTATGGCACACCAGCAGCGACAAACCTTCCAACTCCTGCCATACCGACTGGCCATAATCCTGTTTCAGCGTTAACTCAATCTGCGCTAACAGGCTGACCGCCTGGCGCAGTTGATCTTCACTCAGCCGGTTTAGCGCATCGGTCAACAGCGTGCGGCGGTTTTGCCAGACCCGGTGTTGATCGAACAAATTGCGCAGCGGCGTACTGTGAGACTGGCGTTTAAGGGTGACCATCAGCAGCAGTTCGCGCTGGACGGTACGCAGCAGGATCACCGGCTCACTGCCTTCCAGCCGCAACTGTTGCAGGATGTGCAGCGCGCGTTTGCTTTTCCCGGCCAGCAGGGCATCGACCCAGTGGAACGGGGTGAAATGCGCCGCGTCGTTAACCGCCTGTTCTACGCGGGGCAGGGTGAGCTTGCCGTCGGGCCACAGCAGTGCCAGCCGATCCAGCGCCTGGGCCAGCGCCAGCAGGTTCCCTTCGTAGCAGTAACACAGTAACTGGCTGGCCGCGTCATCAAGCGATAACTGACGGCTTTTTGCCCGGTTAGCCACCCAGCGGGGCAATTGTGCCTGTTCCGGGGTCTGGCAGTTAACCATTACGCCCCGGCTGGACAACGCGGTACACCAGGCAGCGTTTTCCTGGGCTTTAGTAAGTTTCACCGCCCGCACCACCAGCAGCAGATCGTCGTGCAGCAGGTTGACCAGCTCGGCTAACTTATCGTTAATCGCCGCGTTGGGGCCGTTTTCGGGAAGGATCAGCAGTAGCGTCTGGCGGCTGGCGAACAGGCTTAACGCGCGGGTGATCGAGAAAATTTCATCCCAGTCGGTTTGCGCGTCAATCTGGCGGGTGTGGTGCTCGTCGAACCCGTGCTCCTGCGCTGTCTGACGGATCGCGTCCTGGCTTTCCTGGAGCAACAGCGGATCGTTTCCGGTCAGCAGATACGCCGCGCGCAGCCCTTCTTTGAGCTGCGCGCGGAGTTGTTCAGGCCAAACTCTGACCATTACTGAGCGGAAAGCGTGGTGGAAACGCGGCCTGACGAGGTCGTCGGGCTACTTTGCTGGGTAGTCGGCGGTTCAGATTGGGTGGCTTCCAGATCTTTCACCTGCACCGACATCAGCTTACGGATTAACTGTTCCGCCGCGCGGTCGTACATTTCCTGGATAATGATGTCCTGTTCGGCATCTTTCGCCAGCGCGGTCAGCGGGTTGTCGAAGAACGAGCGGAACACTTTGGTGCTGATAGGGTAAATATCGTGGCCTGGGATCAGCACGGTAGCATTGACCGTCATCACCATCTGATACTCCGCCGTACGGCCATCCTGGAATACCGACGCGGTATCCTGAGATATCAACGCACCGCCAAGACGCAGAGACGGAATGTCTTTACGCACTTTACTTGGCTCAACGATTTCAACGCCGTTCAGACGCAATTGCTTACGCACCGCGCGGCTTAATGGGCCATACGGGTCACCTGAATCCAGGATCAGCGTATGCATTTGCTTGGGTACCTGGGTGGTACTGCGCAAGTGCCAGCCACATCCGGCGGTCACCAGCACCGCCAGGCTCACTATCAGAGTGATGAGATATCGCACGCTTCCTCCTGTGCTTAGCCAACAACCAGGTTAAGCAGTTTACCCGGTACATAAATCACTTTACGTACAGTTACGCCTTCAAGGTACTTAGCGACCAGATGTTCCTGACCCGCGCGCTCACGCACCAGCTCTTCAGTCGCGTCCGCCGGAACGGTAATTTTACCGCGTACTTTACCGTTCACCTGCACCACCACCAGACGAGAATCTTCCACCATGGCGCTTTCATCCGCCTGCGGCCACGGGGCATTATCGATGTCGCCTTCGCCGTTCAGTTCCTGCCACAGCGTAAAGCAGACGTGCGGCGTGAACGGATACAGCATACGCACCACGGCCAGCAGGGCTTCACGCATTAATGCGCGGTCCTGCTCGGTTTCCTGCGCCGCTTTCACCAGCTTGTTCATCAGTTCCATGATAGCGGCAATTGCGGTGTTGAAGGTCTGGCGACGGCCGATATCATCGGTGACTTTCGCGATGGTTTTGTGAATATCGCGACGCAGCGCTTTTTGATCTTCAGTCAGCGCAGCAACGTCCAGCGCGGCGACAGCGCCCTGCGCGGTATGCTCAAAGACCAGTCTCCAGACGCGCTTCAGGAAGCGGTTTGCCCCTTCAACGCCGGATTCCTGCCACTCCAGCGTCATGTCAGCCGGTGAGGCGAACATCATAAACAGACGCACGGTATCCGCACCGTAACGCTCTACCATCACCTGCGGGTCGATGCCGTTGTTTTTCGACTTCGACATTTTGCTCATGCCAGCATAGACCAGTTCGTGGCCCGCTGCGTCGGTGGCTTTAACAATACGGCCTTTATCGTCACGCTCAACGATGGCGTCTACCGGAGATACCCAGTTGCGCTCGCCGCTGGTGCCCACGTAATAGAACGCGTCCGCCAGCACCATGCCCTGGCAAAGCAGCTGTTTAGCCGGTTCGTTGGAGTTCACCATGCCCGCATCGCGCATCAGTTTGTGGAAGAAGCGGAAGTACAGCAGGTGCATGATGGCGTGTTCGATACCGCCGATATAAATATCCACCGGCAGCCAGTAGTTGGCGGCGTCAGAATCGAGCATGCCTTTGTCGTACTGCGGGCAGGTGTAGCGCGCGTAGTACCAGGAAGATTCCATAAAGGTGTCGAAAGTGTCGGTTTCACGCAGCGCAGGCTGACCGTTAACCGTGGTTTTCGCCCACTCAGGGTCGGCTTTGATCGGGCTGGTGATGCCGTCCATTACCACATCTTCCGGCAGAATAACCGGCAGTTGATCTTCCGGGGTGGGCATCACGGTGCCGTCTTCCAGGGTCACCATCGGGATGGGCGCGCCCCAGTAACGCTGACGGGAAACGCCCCAGTCGCGCAGACGGTAGTTGATTTTACGCTCGCCGACGCCTGTGGTGGCCAGCTTGTCGGCAATGGCGTTAAAGGCGGCTTCAAACGGCAGGCCGTCGAACTCGCCGGAGTTAAACAGCACGCCTTTTTCAGTTAATGCCTGCTGTGACAGATCCGGCTCGGAGCCGTCCTGCGCCAGGATAACCGGTTTGATCGCCAGGCCGTATTTGGTGGCGAATTCCCAGTCGCGCTGGTCATGGCCCGGAACAGCCATCACGGCGCCGGTGCCGTATTCCATCAGCACGAAGTTTGCGACCCATACCGGCACGGCTTCGCCAGTCAGCGGATGAACGGCGTTAAAGCCGGTCGCCATGCCTTTTTTCTCCATCGTCGCCATGTCGGCTTCAGCAACTTTGGTGTTACGGCATTCTGCGATGAAATCGCCCAGCGCCGGGTTGGTGGCTGCGGCAGCCTGCGCCAGCGGATGGCCTGCGGCGACGGCCAGATAGGTGACGCCCATAAAGGTGTCCGGGCGGGTAGTGTATACCGTCAGTTTGTCGGCGCGGTTTTCCACGTCGAAGGTGATTTCCACGCCTTCGGAGCGGCCAATCCAGTTGCGCTGCATGGTCTTAACGGTATCCGGCCACTGGTCCAGTTTATCCAGATCGCTCAGCAGCTCGTCAGCGTAGGCGGTGATTTTGATAAACCACTGCGGGATTTCTTTACGCTCAACTTTGGTGTCGCAGCGCCAGCAGCAGCCGTCGATAACCTGCTCATTCGCCAGTACGGTCTGGTCGTTCGGGCACCAGTTCACCGCAGAGGTTTTCTTGTACACCAGGCCTTTTTTATACAGCTCGGTAAAGAACTTCTGCTCCCAGCGGTAGTATTCCGGGGTGCAGGTCGCCAGCTCGCGGCTCCAGTCGTAACCAAAGCCCAGCATTTTGAGCTGGTTCTTCATGTAATTGATGTTGTCGTAGGTCCACGGCGCAGGTGCGGTGTTGTTTTTTACCGCCGCCCCTTCAGCAGGCAGACCGAACGCATCCCAGCCGATCGGCTGAAGCACGTTTTTGCCCAGCATGCGCTGGTAGCGGGCAATCACATCGCCGATGGTGTAGTTACGGACGTGACCCATGTGTAGTCGACCAGAAGGATAGGGAAGCATCGACAGGCAGTAATACTTCTCTTTGCTCTCGTCTTCAGTCACTTCGAATGTGCGCTTCTCTTCCCAGTGATGCTGTACGTGGGATTCAATCTCTTCCGGGCGATATTGCTCTTGCATGGCAGCCAGTGGTCCTGTTTTCATTGCCGCTACGTCTGTAGCATGTATGAGTGTGATTAAGATCGGCATAGCATAGCCGATTCGACTGCGGCAAAACAGCCTTTGATTGGTTTCCCTGTCGCCCCCAACCTTTGCATTCCTTTACCCGCGATGTGCGTCGGCTAACATAGCCAGCCGGGATTAACGTCTATTATTAGAAGACGTTACCCGACCAGGAGAAGTGCTGAGATGAACAAGGTTGCTCAATTTTATCGTGAACTGGTGGCGACATTAACCGAACGTTTACGCAACGGTGAGCGGGATATCGATGCGCTGGTCGCCAGCGCGCGCCAGCAAATGGCGCAAACCGGCGAGCTCACCCGCACAGAAGCTGAAGAGGTAACGCGCGCGGTACGGCGCGATCTGGAGGAGTTTGCCCGCAGTTACGGCGAAAGCCAGGAAGAGTTCACCGACAGCGTGTTTATGCGGGTGATTAAAGAGAGTATCTGGCAGGAGCTGGCGGACATTACCGACAAGACCCAGTTGGAATGGCGCGAAGTGTTCCAGGATTTAAACCATCACGGCGTTTATCACAGCGGGGAAGTGGTGGGGCTTGGCAATCTGGTCTGCGAGAAATGCCATCACCATCTGGCGTTTTACACCCCGGAAGCGCTGCCGCTGTGCCCGAAGTGCGGTCACGATCAGTTCCAGCGCAGGCCGTTTGAGCCGTAATCAAGAATAAAAAGGAGCAGCCGGGCTGCTCCTTTATCGTTTTCTGAACGCTTAGTGCAGGATTTTCGCCAGGAAGTCTTTGGCGCGTTCCGACTGTGGATTGGCGAAGAAATCTTCCTTCGGCGAATCCTCAACGATTTTCCCTTCATCCATAAAGATCACCCGGTTAGCCACTTTACGGGCAAAGCCCATTTCGTGGGTCACCACCATCATGGTCATGCCTTCGTTGGCGAGTTCCACCATTACGTCGAGCACTTCGTTGATCATTTCCGGGTCAAGCGCGGAGGTCGGTTCGTCAAACAGCATTGCCACCGGGTCCATGCACAGTGCACGGGCAATCGCCACACGCTGCTGCTGGCCGCCGGAAAGCTGCGCCGGGTATTTCTCGGCATGGGCAGAAAGCCCTACGCGCTCCAGCAGTTTTACCGCTTTCTGGCGCGCCGCCGCTTTGTCGCGCTTCAGCACTTTCACCTGCGCCAGGGTCAGGTTTTCGATAATTGACAGATGCGGGAACAGCTCAAAGTGCTGGAACACCATCCCGACATGGGAGCGCAACTCCGCCAGGTTGGTCTTCCTGTCGTTGACTTTTGTGCCGTTAACAACGATTTCGCCTTTTTGCACCGGCTCCAGGCCGTTCACCGTTTTAATCAGCGTGGATTTCCCGGAACCGGACGGTCCGCAAACCACCACCACTTCGCCTTTGGTCACTTCCGTTGAGCAGTCGGTCAACACCTGAAACTGACCATACCATTTAGAAACATTTTTCAGGGAAATCATTATACCGTCCTTTTCTTCAGCCAACTGACCAGCAGCGACGCACTTAAACTAATGATGAAATATACGCCACCGGCAAACAGGATCATTTCGACCTGAGTCCCGTCGCGCTCGCCAATGGTGGAGGCGGTACGGAAGAAGTCTGCGAGGCTTAATACGTAAACCAGCGAGGTGTCCTGGAACAGCACGATGCCCTGGGTCAACAGCAGCGGCACCATGGCGCGGAACGCCTGCGGCAGAATAATCAGCTTCATGGATTGCCATTGGGTCATACCCAGCGCCAGCGCGGCGTTGGATTGCCCACGGGAGATGCTCTGAATACCGGCGCGGATGATTTCCGAATAGTAGGCGGCTTCAAACATCGAAAACGCCACCATGGCGGAGATCAGCCGGATATCGGTTTTCGGTGACAGTCCCAGCACGTTTTGCAGAAAGCCCGGCACGATCAGGTAAAACCACAGCAACACCATCACCAGCGGAATCGAACGGAACACATTCACATAGCTGGTGGCGAACCAGGCAACGGGCTTAAAGGAGGACAGGCGCATCACTGCCAGCAGGGTGCCCCAGACAATACCGATAATCACCGCCGTGATGGTGATTTTCAGGGTGATGACCAGGCCATCCAGCAAATAGGGGAAGGAGGGAACAATCGAGCTCCAGTCAAATTCGTACATTATTTGCTCCCCAGATTACCGGGCAGGCGGATTTTGCGCTCTACCACATTCATCACCAGCATAATCAGGGTGTTGATAAACACATATGCTAACGTAATCGCCGTGAAGGATTCCCAGGCATGGGCCGAGTAATCCAGCAGCTTGCCGGCCTGTGCCGCCATATCCACCAGCCCGATGGTCGAAGCGATGGCGGAGTTTTTCACCAGGTTCATCATTTCTGAGGTCATTGGCGGGACGATAACGCGGTAGGCGTTGGGCAGCAGGACATAGCGGTAGGCCTGCGGCAGCGTCAGGCCCATCGCCAGGGCGGCGTTTTTCTGGCCGCGCGGCAGAGACTGGATTGCGGCGCGCACCTGCTCGCATACGCGTGCGGCGGTGAACAGGCCGAGGCAGATCATCGACGACAGGAAAAACTGTATGTTGGGATCGAGCTCGGCTTTGAACCACATCCCCAGATCTTCAGGCAGCAGCTCCGGTACCACCAGATACCAGGTAAAGAACTGAACGATCAGCGGGACGTTACGGAAAAGCTCTACGTAGCAGGTCCCGATCCCGGAGAGGAAACGGTTAGGAACGGTACGCAGGATGCCAAACAGGGAGCCGACGAGGAAGGCGATAATCCAGGCCGTGATCGACAGCGCGACGGTAACCTGAAAACCACTCCACAGCCAGCCCAGATAGGTGGTGTTGCCGAACGGGGCGGGCTGTAAAAAAATACCCCAGTTCCAGTCTATAGACATACGTTACTCCAAAAAAATAAGGGTAGCCTGGCTACCCTCGAAGATTGCTACGAAGCCTTCTCCGCTGTTTCCTTATTTGACTCGCTGGAAACGAGGGGAGTATTCACGACGGATGGGGAACGGCCATCCAACGCAGAGTCTGTCCGGGCAGTCGAAACAATCGAGAGGGCAGGATGTCCCGCCCCTTAATGGTTGTAATTAGTTCAGTGCTTTATCGTTAGGTTCTTTGAACAGCGCTTTCATCTCATCGGAGAGTTCAAAGTTCAGGTTCAGATTTTTTGGTGGGATCGGGTTCTTAAACCACTTGTCGAACCATTTTTCCGCGTCGCCAGAAGTCTGGGCCTGGGCGATGGTGTCATCCAGCAGTTTTTTGAATTCCGGATCGTCTTTACGCAGCATACAGCCGTACGCTTCCTGAGACTGCGGAGTGCCGACGATTTCCCACTGATCCGGTTTCTTCGCTTTTGCGCGCTCGCCAGCCAGCAGGGCGTCATCCATCATAAACGCCACCGCGCGGCCGCTTTCCAGGGTGCGGAACGAATCACCGTGGTCTTTGGCGCTGATGATGCGCATATCCATTTTCTTCTCGTCATTCAGCTTGTGCAGCAGAACTTCAGAGGTGGTACCGGAGGTGACGACAACCGCTTTGCCTTTCAGATCCGGGAAGTCTTTAATATCGCCGCCTTTCTTAGCCAGCAGACGGGTGCCTACTACGAAGATAGTGTCGGTGAAAGCCGCTTGTTTCTGGCGCTCCAGGTTGTTGGTGGTGGAGCCGCATTCAAAGTCGAAGGTGCCGTTTTGCAGCAGCGGGATACGGTTCTGGGAAGTAATTGGAATCAACTTAACTTGCAGATCCGGCTTGTTCAGTTTCTTCTTCACTGCTTCAACGATGGCGTTGGAGTAATCCTGAGAATAACCGACAACTTTTTGCTGATTATCGTAATAAGAAAACGGTACGGAAGATTCGCGATGACCCACGACGATAACGCCATTCTTCGCGACTTTTGCCAGCGTACCTTGCTGTGCGGCAGCGTCAGCGGGTTTTGCCTCTTCGGCGTGGGCTAAACTTGCGCCCAACCCCATGACTAACATTGCTGCGGCCAGTTTACGTAATTGCATATCCAACTCCTTATCGTAGCGCCATTAGCGCCAGTGATAACCCATTGTGAGTGTTTGTGTTGTTTTTATTGTTGCGCTACTGCGCAACATTGTGTCTGCTTGTTAACATTTAGCCTGGCTTAATGTAAAGGTTTTGCTATTTATTTGTTTATTTTTGCGAAGTGCGCCGCACCATTTAAAGGCAAATCTCGCGGCTTGCACCGATATGGTGCTCTGGTTGATCCGTCATGGTGCAACCCGATTTTATGCGCTTCGTCCGAAAGGGAAATTCGCAAAGTACCTGATTACATTAAGCAATCACCGTGCCAGAAATAAAAAAGGCCAGCGAAGCTGGCCTTAAAAACGTGTAGGGTAAATCAGAGGTTTCTGCGGCGTAGCGCCACGATCAGCGCCATAAAACTCATCACGCCCGTCAGCAGCCACAGCGGCCAGTGGCCGAAGCGGGCATACGGCGTGATACCGCGGGTTGGCGTTACCTCAGCGGTTAACACGTCGCGGGTGAACTGCGGGATCATCTTCTGCACGTCGCCGGTCGGGCTAATCACGGCGGTCACACCGTTATTGGTGCTACGCAGCAGCGGGCGCGCCAGCTCCAGCGCGCGCATCCGCGCCATCTGGAAGTGCTGCCACGGACCGATAGAGCGACCAAACCAGGCGTCGTTGGAGATGGTCAGTAGGAAATCGGTATCCGGACGGAAGTTATCACGCACCTGCTCGCCGAGGATTATCTCGTAGCAAATCGCCGCCGTCATTTTAAAGCCGTGGGCCAGAAGCTGCGGTTGCTGGTAAGGGCCACGGCTGAATGAGGACATCGGCAGATCGAAGAACGGTGCCAGCGGGCGCAAAATCGATTCCAGCGGCACAAACTCACCGAACGGTACCAGGTGGTTCTTGTTGTAGCGGTTGGTGGAGTTGTAGCTGTACGGATTATCCGCGCCCAGCGTGATAATAGTGTTGTAGGTGTTGTAGCGGTTCTGCTTGTTGAGGCGGGCGTCCACCAGGCCGGTAATCAGGCTGGTGTTATGCTCACGCAGCATGCCGTCGAGTTCAGTCAAAAAGCGCTGCTGGTTGATTTCCAGATCGGGGATTGCCGATTCCGGCCAGATAATCAGCTGCGACTGGCCCATTTTCGGTTCTGAGGCGTTGAGATAGATGCGCAGCGTGTTCAGCAGTTCGCCTTCATCCCACTTCAGCGACTGGGGAATATTCCCCTGTACCAGCGAGACATTGAGCTGGCGTTCCGGCAGCAGTTGATACCACTGGATATAACGCAGCGGGAAGGGCAGCGCGAACAGCACCACGGCGACAACCGCTGGCATAACATGCCGACGCGCCAGCGCCAGCACAATCAAACCGCTGACTATCATCAGCAGGAAGTTAATGCCTTCAACGCCGGTTACCGGTGCCAGGCCTTTGAGCGGGCCATCCACCTGGCTGTAGCCGAACTGTAGCCACGGGAAACCGGTCAGTACCCAACCGCGTAGAAACTCGGTGACCTGCCAAACCGCCGGTGCGGCAATCGCCACGCGCCAGACGTTGGCTTTAGGCCACAGCTTGCCGAGTACGCCAGCGAACAGACCGGTGTACAGCGATAAATACGCAGCGAGCAGCACCACGAGGAAAACGTTAATCGGTCCAGGCATACCGCCGAACTGCGCGATACTGACGTAAACCCAGTTAATGCCGGTGCCAAACAGGCCCAGCCCCCAGAAGAAACCAATCCAGGCGCTTTGCAGCGGGCGGCGGTTGAGCGTCAAACCCTGCAAGCCGATCAGCGAGATCAGCGCGGCGGGCCAGAAGTCATAAGGAGAAAAAGCCAGCGTTCCGCTGGCTCCTGTTAATAGCGCCAGCAGCAAGCGCACGCGCTGGCGTTCAAACAATGCAGAAAAGTGCATTCCATTACTCTTCAGATTTTGGTGTTGGCGAGTCGTCCGGGATTTTTACGTGAACCTGGATAATGCGTCGGCTGTCCGACATGGCGACTTTGAATTGATAGCCGTCAATTTCAACGGTTTCGCCGCGCGCCGGTAAATGACCGAACGCCTGCATCACCAGGCCGCCAATAGTATCGACCTCTTCATCGCTGAACTGGGTACCAAAGGTTTCGTTGAAATCTTCGATAGGTGCCAGTGCGCGAACGGTCCAGGTGTGGCGACTCAATTGACGAAAATCGAGATCCTCTTCTTCGTCATATTCGTCTTCAATTTCACCCACAATGAGTTCCAGAATGTCTTCGATGGTGACCAGGCCCGAGACCCCGCCAAATTCATCAATGACAATCGCCATGTGGTAACGCTGAGAACGGAACTCTTTAAGCATGCGATCAACTCGCTTGCTTTCCGGCACAACCACCGCCGGGCGTAACACTTTTTCCATACTGAACGGCTCGGCATCGCTGCGCATAAACGGCAGCAGATCTTTCGCCATCAGAATCCCTTCAATGTGATCTTTGTCTTCGCTGATGACCGGGAAACGCGAGTGGGCGGATTCGATGATCACATCGAGACATTCGTCCAGGCTCTGGTTGCGTTTAACGGTGACCATCTGTGAACGCGGGATCATGATGTCGCGGACCCGTTGGTCGGCGATATCCATTACCCCTTCAAGCATATCGCGGGTATCCAGGTCGATAAGCTCGTTCTGTTCAGAATCACGGATCAGTGCCAGTAACTCTTCACGGTTTTTCGGTTCGCCGTGGAAAAGCTGGCTCAGTAAAAGGGAGAAGAATCCCTTCTTGCTGTTAAGCGTGTCACTACTGTGTGAATTATCGTCGCTCATGGCGTCTGGTACAGGACCTCATGTTGGTTAAATTGCGCCGTCACCGGAAAACTCACGGCGGCGGCCTGGTGGCAGGGGCAATATTGCCCCACTGCTTACTCTTTCTCGGAAATGTACGGATCGCTAAAGCCCAGAGCAAGCATTATCTCTGTTTCCAGCCCTTCCATTTCTTCGGCTTCGTCGTCTTCAATATGGTCATAGCCCAGCAGATGCAGGCTGCCGTGGATAACCATATGCGCCCAGTGCGCGTCCAGCGGCTTTACTTGCTCAATCGCTTCGCGCTCTACGACCTGGCGGCAAATGATCAAATCGCCTAACAGCGGCAGCTCGATTCCCGGCGGGGCTTCAAAGGGAAACGAGAGCACATTGGTGGGCTTGTCTTTGCCGCGATAAGTCAGATTCAGGTTATGGCTTTCCGCTTCGTCCACCAGACGAATGGTCACTTCTGCTTCTTCCTGAAACTGGGGAAGCACCGCTTCAAGCCACGCCTGAAACTGTGCTTCATCCGGTAAACCGGTGGTGTCTTCACAGGCCAGCTGTAAATCCAGAATCACCTGGCTCATGGTTGCTCCTGCTGACCGGCAGCCTGCGCCAGCGCTTCGCGCTTGCGTTCGGCGGCCTGTTCCGCTTTACGCTTCTGATCCGCTTCTTCCCAGGCTTCATAGGCATTAACGATGCGCGCGACCACCGGATGGCGCACCACGTCTTCGCTGTGGAAGAAGTTAAAGCTGATCTCTTCCACTTCGTTCAGCACTTCGATGGCATGGCGCAAGCCGGATTTCATATTGCGCGGCAAGTCGATTTGCGTCACGTCGCCGGTAATCACCGCTTTCGAGTTGAAGCCAATACGCGTCAGAAACATCTTCATCTGTTCGATGGTGGTGTTCTGGCTCTCATCAAGGATGATAAACGCGTCGTTCAGGGTGCGGCCGCGCATATAGGCCAGCGGCGCGACTTCAATCACGTTGCGTTCCATCAGTTTCTCGACGCGCTCGAAGCCAAGCATTTCGAACAGCGCATCGTAGAGCGGGCGCAGGTACGGGTCGACTTTCTGGCTAAGATCGCCTGGCAGGAAGCCGAGTTTTTCACCCGCTTCAACCGCCGGACGCGTCAGCAGAATGCGGCGAATTTCCTGGCGCTCCAGCGCATCCACTGCCGCCGCAACCGCCAGGTAGGTTTTACCGGTCCCCGCCGGGCCGACGCCGAAGGTGATGTCGTGGTCGAGAATATTAGCGATGTACTGCGCCTGGTTAGGTGTGCGCGGTTTAATTACGCCGCGCTTGGTCTGTATGTTGACCGCCTTGCCATAGTCCGGCACGCTTTCCGCGTTCTGCTCCAGGACGCGGAACTCTTTAATCGCCAGGTGGATTTGTTCCGGTTCAATATCTTTGATCTTGCCGCGCATCGGCGCCGTATCCACATACAAATGGCGAAGAATATCCGCCGCAGCGCTGACGCTCAGGCTACGTCCGGTGAGTTTGAAGTGGTTGTCACGACGATTAATTTCGATGCCGAGGCGCCGTTCGAGCTGTTTGATGTTGTCGTCAAACGGGCCGCAAAGGCTAAGCAGACGTTCGTTATCTGCGGGTTCCAGGGTGAATTCACGTGTTTCGATATTCAAACTTATCCTCTTGGTCACACAGGGCCAGTTAGGTGAACAATAATGCGTGCTGATTTTCTCAGGCTTAAGGAAATTATTCACGGCGTGGGAAAAAGGCGCAAGCTTCAGGCCTGATATTTGGGTAACGGCGAGTAATTACAAGGGCAGGAGAGTGCAAAAGCAACGATATGCTGCGATAGCCGCAGCATATCGTAGAGGAATATTACGGCTGGTAGATACCGACGCCGATCTCGTTTTCTTTACGGGTACGGGCAATGACCGATTCCGGGGATTCGACGATGCGTAAGCCCATCTCTTCTTCGGTACGTACCACGGTGCCGCGCAGCGAGTTCGGGAACACATCGGTGATTTCCACATCAACGAATTTACCCACCATCTCCGGCGTGCCTTCAAAGTTCACCACGCGGTTATTTTCGGTACGCCCGGAGAGTTCCATAATGCTTTTACGGGATGTGCCTTCCACCAGGATGCGCTGAACGGTGCCCAGCATCCGGCGGCTCCAGGCCATCGCCTGCTGGTTAATGCGCTCCTGAAGGATATACAGGCGCTGCTTTTTCTCCTCTTCCGGTACATCGTCCACCATATCGGCGGCAGGCGTACCTGGACGGGCAGAGAAAATAAAGCTGTAGCTCATGTCGAAGTTCACATCGGCAATCAGCTTCATGGTCTGCTCAAAATCTTGTTGGCTTTCACCCGGGAAGCCGACGATAAAGTCAGAGCTAATCTGGATATCCGGGCGCGCAGCGCGCAGCTTACGGATAATCGCTTTGTATTCCAGCGCGGTGTGGGTGCGGCCCATCAGGTTCAGTACGCGGTCTGAACCGCTCTGCACGGGCAGGTGCAGGAAGCTCACCAGTTCCGGCGTATCGCGGTAAACTTCTACGATATCATCGGTAAACTCAATCGGATGGCTGGTGGTGAAACGAATACGGTCGATGCCGTCAATGGCCGCCACCAGACGCAACAGATCGGCAAAGCTGCCCTGAGTGCCGTCGTAGTTTTCCCCGCGCCAGGCGTTAACGTTCTGGCCCAGCAGGTTAACTTCACGCACGCCCTGCGCCGCCAGTTGGGCGATTTCAAACAGAATATCGTCGCACGGACGGCTGACTTCTTCGCCACGGGTATAAGGCACTACGCAATAGGTGCAGTACTTGTTGCAGCCTTCCATGATCGACACAAACGCCGTTGGGCCATCGGCGCGCGGTTCAGGAAGACGGTCGAATTTTTCGATTTCCGGGAAGCTGATATCCACGACCGGGCTGCGATCGCCACGCACGCGGTTGATCATCTCCGGTAAACGGTGCAGGGTCTGCGGCCCAAAAATAATGTCTACGTAGTGGGCGCGCTGGCGAATGTGATCGCCTTCCTGAGACGCCACGCAGCCGCCGACGCCGATAATCAGATCCGGGTTCTTTTCCTTAAGCGCTCTCCAGCGGCCCAACTGATGGAAGACTTTTTCCTGAGCCTTTTCACGGATTGAGCAGGTGTTGAGCAACAACACATCCGCTTCTTCCGCCACCTCGGTCAGTTGATAGCCGTGAGTGGCATCCAGCAGATCGGCCATCTTCGATGAATCGTATTCGTTCATCTGACAGCCCCAGGTTTTGATATGGAGTTTTTTTGTCATCGACATGCTCATTGCTTAAGTTAACCGCCGTAATGCAGGGCGCGTATTGTAATGCTTTGACGCTGCCGTGACCAGTGGCGAGGATTGCGACGCCAGGAAGTGAAAAATCCGGTAAACTTATATCACTGCGTTTAAGGATAAATGACCATGGCAAATCAACCAACTGAAGTCGCCGTTATCGGCGCGGGCATGGTGGGCGCCGCGATTGCACTGGGGCTCGCGCAAAACGGTTTTCAGGTCAGCGTGATCGAACATGCGCCGCCAACAGAATTCGACCCGGCATCGCCGCCTGACGTGCGTATTTCGGCGATAAGCGCCGCCTCCGTGGCGCTGTTGAAGCAGCTCGGCGTGTGGGATGCGATCCTGGGCATGCGCGCCCACGCCTGGCGGCGGCTGGAAACCTGGGAATGGGAAGCCTCCCACGTGGCGTTTGATGCCTCGGAGCTTAAGCTGCCTGAACTGGGTTTTATGGTGGAAAACCAGGTGCTGCAACGCGCGCTGTGGCAGGCGCTGGAGCAGCATCCTTCGATTACGCTACACTGCCCGGCGGCGCTTGCTCAGATGCACCGGCGTAATGATATCCATGAGCTGACCTTTGAAGACGGCAGCGTACTGGAGGCGAAGCTGGTAATCGGTGCCGATGGGGCGAATTCCCGGGTTCGCGAGTGGGCCGGTATCGGCATTCATGCCTGGAACTACCAGCAGTCCTGCCTGTTAATTTCGGTGCGCTGCGCCAACGATCCTGGCGACAGCACCTGGCAACAGTTTACCCCGGACGGTCCGCGCGCCTTCCTGCCGCTGTTCGATAACTGGGCATCGCTGGTGTGGTACGACAAACCGGCGCGCATCCGCCAGTTGCAAAGCATGTCGATGGAACAACTGGGGCGGGAGATCGGTTTGCATTTCCCACGGCGCGTCGGCAACGTCATCCCACAAGGCTGCGGCGCGTTTCAATTGACCCGTCGCCACGCGCTGCGTTATGCCCAGCCGGGCCTGGCGCTGGTGGGCGATGCGGCGCATACCATCCATCCGCTGGCAGGGCAGGGCGTCAACCTGGGTTATCGTGATGTAGACGCGTTGCTCGACGTGCTGGTACGCGCCCGCAGTCACGGCGAACCCTGGGCGAGCTATGAGGTATTGCGCCGTTACCAGATGCGCCGCCAGGGGGATAACTTCCTGATGCAAAGCGGTATGGATCTGTTTTACGCCGGGTTCAGCAATGATCTGCCGCCGGTGAAGCTGCTGCGCAACCTGGGCCTGATGGCGGCTGAACGCGCGGGCGTACTGAAACGCCAGGCGCTGAAATATGCGTTAGGTTTATAACGGCGATAGATTTACAGCAGCTTGCTCAACGCGGGCGTATGCCCGTCGTTGAGCGGTAAGAAGCTTTGAAACCACAGAGTGCCTGTTTGCGTTTCCAGGGGTTCGCAGCGCATTTCACCCTGCCAAATTTGATATAAGGCCACTGCGGTTTTCACGCATCCATATCCCAGACCCGTCAAGACCAACAGCGAAATGATGAGAATTCCATCGTTTTGAGACGATATTGCCTCACTCACTAAAATAACGACACAGGCAATTTGAAGACACAGTTTGGCTAAGAAGCTGCGATAAAAAAACTGCCGGGTGCGTTCGGATGAAAAGAAGCAAGGGTTCTTAAGCGCGGCGCGTTTTTCTATGGCAGGTAAGCCATGAATATAGGTTATCCATTGTGACTCCTCAGTTAGCGTCAGGGCCAGACCCTGTTCCTGAAGACGATGAATTCTCATTGAAATAGCGATCGGGAAAAAGAATTTGATAAACAGGAAATAGACCAAAAAAGCGGAGATGCCTATAAAGTTTAACATGACGCTGACCACGATAAGCAGGAGAGTCAGTGGCATAGCGAAGGCGGAAGTGCTGAACTGATAATTCACGGTAAGTTCCTTTTGCATGAATACGGCAAGGAAGTTAACAGCAGATGCAGCGAGATAGAAAGCGTCTGAAAGGAATTTAAGAAAACAAAAAGCTCGCCGAAGCGAGCTTTTTGTAAGAGTGGCTGGGGTACGAGGATTCGAACCTCGGGATGGTGGAATCAGAATCCACTGCCTTACCGCTTGGCGATACCCCAACAGGATGCGGCTGCTGATGCAATCCGTCTTTTTTAAATTGGCTGGGGTACGAGGATTCGAACCTCGGAATGGTGGAATCAGAATCCACTGCCTTACCGCTTGGCGATACCCCAAAAGGTGGTGGCTACGACGGGAATCGAACCTGTGACCCCAGCATTATGAGTGCTGTGCTCTAACCAGCTGAGCTACGTAGCCAAATTGTATTTCTACCAGCCAAAACTGACTGGCTGGGGTACCTGGATTCGAACCAGGGAATGCCGGTATCAAAAACCGGTGCCTTACCGCTTGGCGATACCCCAATGACACTGTGTGTAAACACAATCGTCAGAAAAGGTGGCTGGGGTACCTGGATTCGAACCAGGGAATGCCGGTATCAAAAACCGGTGCCTTACCGCTTGGCGATACCCCATCCGTGCAACGTGAAGATAATGGTGCGGGAGGCGAGACTTGAACTCGCACACCTTGCGGCGCCAGAACCTAAATCTGGTGCGTCTACCAATTTCGCCACTCCCGCAAAAAGATGGTGGCTACGACGGGAATCGAACCTGTGACCCCATCATTATGAGTGATGTGCTCTAACCAGCTGAGCTACGTAGCCATCTTTTTTTTGCGTTACCTTATCGGCGTTGCGGGGCGCATTATGCGTATTGGGCCTTGCAGCGTCAACACATTTTTTCCCGAAAAGCGCCTGATAATCGCCGTTTGACTAGCTTGCGAACAGCTTGACGAAATATTCAACAGTTATTGGTTAATTCTCGCTTTGATTGCTGAAAATTAACGTTTTCAACGCCGATAAAATGCAATAAAAAAGGAGCTCGCTGGCTCCTTTTTACGTCATGCTACCGGTTATTTGTAGGCAGACTGGTGCACGCCCACTGCGCGGCCAGACGGATCGTTCATGGTTTTGAACGCTTCGTCCCATTCAATCGCTTTGGCGGAAGAGCAGGCGACAGATGGGCCGCCGGGCACGCATTCCGCCGCGCTTGGCACCGGGAACAGCTCTTCAAAGATTTCACGGTAAAGATACGCTTCTTTAGAAGACGGCGTGTTGTACGGGAAACGGAAGCTCGCGGTTTCAAGCTGCTGGTCACTGACCTGCTGAGCCGCCACCTCTTTTAAGGTGTCGATCCAGCTGTAGCCGACGCCGTCGGAGAATTGCTCTTTCTGACGCCATGCCACGCTTGCCGGCAGGTAAGATTCAAAACATTCGCGCAGCACGTGTTTTTCCATCTTGCCGTTGCCGCACATTTTATCCTGCGGGTTGATGCGCATCGCTACGTCGAGAAATTTCTTATCCAGGAACGGGACGCGGGCTTCCACGCCCCAGGCGGACATCGCTTTGTTGGCGCGGGCGCAGTCAAACATATGCAGCGCCTGTAGCTTACGCACGGTTTCTTCGTGCAGCTCTTTGGCATCCGGCGCTTTATGGAAGTAGAGATAGCCACCGAACACTTCGTCGGAGCCTTCGCCAGACAACACCATTTTAATGCCCATGGCTTTGATTTTACGCGACATCAAATACATCGGCGTAGAGGCGCGAATGGTGGTCACGTCATAGGTTTCAATGTGATAAATCACATCGCGGATGGCATCCAGGCCTTCCTGCACGGTGAAGTGAATTTCATGGTGTACGGTGCCCAGGTGGTTTGCCACTTCCTGCGCGGCCTTCAGATCCGGCGCGCCTTTCAGGCCCACGGCAAAGGAATGCAGTTGCGGCCACCAGGCTTCGCTACGCTCTTCATCTTCCACGCGGCGGGCGGCGAATTTTTTGGTGATTGCCGAGATCACGGAAGAATCCAGGCCGCCGGAAAGCAGCACGCCATACGGCACGTCAGACATCAGATGGCTTTTAACGGCATCTTCCAGCGCCTGGCGCAGGGCGTTTTTGTCGGTCACGTTGTCTTTAACCGCATCGTACTCAAACCAGTCGCGCTGATAGTAAGAACGAATTTCGCCGTCCTGGCTCCACAGGTAGCTGCCCGCCGGGAACTCTTTAATGGTGCGGCACACCGGCACCAGCGCTTTCATTTCAGACGCTACATACAGGTTGCCGTGTTCGTCGTGGCCCATGTACAGCGGGATAATACCGATATGGTCGCGGCCAATCAGGTAGGCGTCTTTTTCGCTATCATACAGCACGAAGGCAAACATGCCTTGCAGATCGTCGAGGAATTCCGGACCTTTTTCCTGATACAGCGCCAGGATCACTTCACAGTCGGAACCGGTCTGGAACGGGTAGCGGTCGCCGTATTCGGCGCGCAGTGCCTGATGGTTGTAGATCTCACCGTTTACCGCCAGCGCATGGGTTTTGGCTTCGTTGTACAGCGGCTGTGCTCCGGCGTTGACATCAACAATCGACAGACGCTCATGGGCGAGGATGGCTTTATCGCTGGCGTAAACACCAGACCAGTCCGGGCCGCGGTGGCGCATCAGGCGAGACAGTTCCAGCGCTTTTTTACGCAGCTCGCCTGCGTCAGTTTTAATATCCAGTACACCAAAAATCGAACACATAGACTTCTCCATTAACCTGGCGGTGATGTTATTTGTCGGCACACGGCGCGCTTTACGGGGCCGAGTGCCTTGCTATGTCTAAGAAAATGCCGCAAACCAGACCGTTGTGGCAAGGCTTTTCCACCCGCGTAAGTGAAAAGTTCAATGGTCATTGCGGATTGATAAAAAAAGGGCAGGTTTTAATCTCATTTATTGACGAATATTCAATAAAACGGCTTTCTTATTAGATGTGTGCTTTTGAACAGAGGATGAAAATAACGAAGCCACGACAAACGTGGCTTCAAATCAAATAACGTCGATTTCCGCGACGGAGGGGTAAATCCACGAAGGCCGGAACGGCATCGCGTCGATATCGTTTAAGGTCGAAACGCCGGAAAGTACCAGAATGGTTTCCAGACCTGCCTGGAAGCCTGCCAGAATATCGGTACGCAGGTTATCGCCAACAATCACGGTCTGTTCGGAATGGGCCTGCATCTTGTTGAGCGCGGCGCGGATGATCCACGGGCTCGGTTTGCCGACGTAAAACGGCTTGCGTCCGGAGATTTTCTCAATACCGGCGCACAGCGCACCGCAGGCTGGATAGAAGCCGCGACCGTGGGTATCCGGGTTGGTGGCGATAAAACGCGCACCGTTGGCAACAAAAAACGCGGCTTTGTGCATCATTTCCCAGTTATAGGAGCGGGTTTCGCCCACGATCACAAAGTCCGGGTTGATATCGGTAATGGTGAAGCCCGCTTTATACAGTTCGTGAATTAACGCGCCTTCGCCTACCACATAGGCTTTCTTGCCTTCCTGACGGCGCAGAAAATCTGCGGTCGCCATCGCGGAGGTGTAAAACACGCTGTCCGGCACGTTAATGCCCGCAGAGGCGAAACGGTTGGCGAGATCCTGCCCGGTTTGTGAGGGGTAGTTGGTCAGCAACACCAGCGGCAAACCTTTTTCCAGGATGCGGGTCAGAAATTCGCTCGCACCGGGTACGGCTACGTTGTCGTGCATCAGCACGCCGTCAATATCACAAATTACGTTCTGAATGGTCATGGACTACTCTGGTCTGCCTGAAAGATAAGAATTAACTATAACGGAAATGCACTGACGATTTTAACTTTCCAGCAATCGTTGCAGTAGCATCCCGTTCAGCATCGCGCGCTTAACCAGGGCGAAGGCGCCAATGGCAGAACGATCGTTCAGGGAAGAGCGCACTACCGGCAAGTTTTTGCGAAACGCCTTCAGCACCTGCGTGTTGATGCAGCCTTCAATGGCGGGCAGCAGCACTTTTTCGGCACTGATAATTTCACCAGCGATGACCACTTTTTGCGGGTTGAACAGGTTAATAGCGATAGCGATGGCTTTACCCAGATGGCGCCCGACATGCTCTATCACCTCGCTGGCCAGCGGATCGCCTTTGTTGGCGGCTTTGCAAATCGCGTCGATATTGCAATCGTCAACGGTCAAGCGGCTCTGATAACCCCGTTCCAACAGATGGCGCACGCGCGCTTCAATGGCGGCATTCGCGGCGATGGTTTCCAGGCAGCCAAAATTACCGCAGTGGCAGCGTTCGCCCAGCGGGTCAACCTGAATATGACCGATCTCCCCCACGTTGCCGTTACGGCCAATAAAAATCCGGCCATTGGAAATGATGCCCGCACCGGTGCCGCGGTGTACGCGCACCAGAATAGAATCATCGCAATCGCGAGTTGCACCGAAATAGTGCTCGGCCAGCGCCAGGCTGCGAATGTCGTGACCCACAAAGCAGGGTAAGTTAAAGCGTTTTTCGAGTTTCTCAACCAGCGGCCAGTTTTCCACGTCGATATGCGGCATATAGCGCACCACGCCGGTGTCGGGATCGACCAGGCCAGGCAGAATAACGGAGATAGCGATCAGCTCGCGGATTTTACGCAGGTTGTTTTCGCTGAACTGCGCAATAGCATTGAGCAGCGCGTCTTCCAGCGTCTCCTGGGTACGCTCCGGCAGGGCGAAATGCTCTTCCGCCAGGGCTTTGCTGCTAAGATCGAACAGCGTCAGCGTGGCATCGTGGCGGCCCAGCCGCACGCCGATAGCCTGAAAACCGCGGGTTTCGGTAATAATGGAGATAGCGCGGCGGCCCCCGGTAGAGGCCTGTTGATCGACTTCTTTAATCAACCCGCGTTCAATCAGCTGGCGAGTAATTTTGGTGACGCTGGCGGGGGCGAGCTGGCTCTGTTCGGCAATTTGAATGCGCGAAATTGGTCCATGTTGATCGATGAGGCGATAAACCGCCGCGCTGTTCAGTTGTTTTACCAGATCAACATTACCAATTTGAGCCTGTCCGCCAGTTGTCATGCCTTTTCTTACTCAGTGACGACCTCGTTGCCATTAACGATGGTCTTGATAATTTTGTAATCGCGGGTAAAGGCGGTCAGATTGGCCACTTTCCCGGCTTCGATTGTGCCGAGATCTTTATCCACGCCCATTGCGCGAGCCGGGTAGAGCGATGCCATGCGCAGCGCTTCGTCCAGCGCGATACCGACATGCTCGACGAGATTATGTACGCCTTCAATCATGGTCAATGCAGAACCACTGAGGGTACCGTTCTCATCCACACACAGCCCGTTGCGGAAGTATATTGTTTTACCGGCAAAAATGAACTGATCGATATCAGCGCCGGCCGGTGCTGTCGCATCGGTAACAAGGCAAAGTTTATCGCCCTTGATCTGCTTGGCAATACGGACATTGGCGTAGTCGACATGCAGCCCGTCACCAATAATGCCGCAATAGAGCTCCGGTTCATCAAAAATCGCGCCCACCAGGCCTGGTTCTCGGCCTGTAATATACGGCATCGCATTAAACAAGTGGGTAGCAAAACCAATGCCCGCGCGAAAGCCGATTTTTGCTTCTTTATAGGTGGCGTTGGAGTGCCCGGCAGAAACGATAATGCCTGCCTCTACCAACTGGCGTATATATTGTGGATCGACCTGCTCAGGCGCCAGCGTCACTTTGGTGATGACGTCGGCGTTTTCACACAGGAAATCAACCAGTTCAGCATCCGGCTTGCGGACATAATCCGGATTGTGGGTGCCTTTTTTCACCAGATTCAGCCACGGGCCTTCAAGGTGGAGACCCAGCGCCTGATTTGGGTGCTTCGCCAGGTATTCGCGCATTACGCGAATACCCTGCTTCATTAATTCATCGCTGCTGGTGATAAGCGTGGGAAGATAACTGGTGCAGCCGGATTTTTCATTGGCGGCCTGCATAATTTCCAGCGTCTTCACCGTAACGGCGTCGGCGGTGTCGTTAAACTGCACGCCGCCGCAGCCGTTGAGCTGCACATCAATAAAACCGGGGGCAATAATGGCGCCGCCGACGTCGCGCTGTTCAATGCCGGATGGTAAATCGGCAATCGGACAAACGCGTTCAATCAGGCCATTCGCGATAACAATCGCGTGGTCGTCCAGAACTTCATGGCCGGTATAAATCCGGCCGTGGATTAGTGCGTACATAGTGACCCCCGGTAAATACTGACTTAAAGACCTTTAATATTTTCTGCTTCGAGTTCGGTGAAGTATCTCAGCGTCTTCACTTTGAGCTCCATGGTAGACGGCTCATCGCAAACAATCACAGCTTTCGGATGCAACTGTAGGCAGCTAATGGTCCACATATGGTTCACGTTGCCTTCAACTGCCGCCTGTAGCGCCTGCGCTTTCACATGGCCGAGCACCAGAATCATTACTTCTTCAGCATCCAGCAGGGTGCCAACGCCCACGGTCAGGGCATATTTCGGCACCTGGTTCACGTCGCCGTCAAAGAAACGGGAGTTCGCCACGCGGGTGTCATGGGTCAGGGTTTTAATACGGGTGCGGGAAGCCAGCGACGATGCGGGTTCGTTAAACGCGATGTGTCCGTCATTGCCTACGCCGCCCATAAACAGGTGAATTTTACCGTAGGCGCGAATTTTCTCTTCATACTGGCGGCATTCTGCGTCAATATCCGGCGCGTTGCCATCCAGTAAATTGATGTTTTCTGCTGGGATATCAACGTGATCGAAGAAATTGCGGTGCATGAAGCTGTGATAGCTTTCTGGATGTTCTTTCGGCAGGCCGACGTATTCATCCATGTTAAAGGTGACTACGTGTTTGAAGCTAACCTGGCCCGCTTTATGCATCTCAACCAGCGCTTTGTACGCTTCCAGCGGGGTACCACCGGTCGGCAGACCCAGCACGAAAGGGCGATCCGCAGTCGGTTTGAACGCATTAATGCGGTTCACAATATGGCGTGCTGCCCATTTACCGACCTGCTGAGCCGTTGCCAGGGGAATCAGTCTCATCATTCACCTCAGTTAGTTAATTTAAAACAGACGGGCGGAACATACATTTAGTTTAAAACGGATCCATTTATACTGCTCGCTGGAAGCATTCCGCCTTGATTTTTTGAATCATAAAATAAGTTTTGGGAGTTAGCCAGTGAAATGGGGAGGGTATAGCGATATTTGGTGATAAAACTCACAAAAAATGCGCGTTTAATTTGCGATACGAATTAATTTTTCACACACTTCCGGTGTGATGCGCAACGTCACCGCATTTTTCAAGGTTGGTTACACAATAAAAAAACGGCTTTGAAAGAGCCTTATCAGGTCTCATAGGGGGATAAAGTGAGTATTCTAGGTTATTTGCAACGAGTAGGCCGGGCGCTGATGGTGCCGGTTGCTACCCTGCCTGCAGCAGCAATTCTGATGGGGGTAGGTTACTGGATTGACCCGGTTGGCTGGGGTGGAGATAACGCGCTTGCGGCATTCTTCATAAAGTCCGGTGCTGCCATTATTGATAACATGTCCGTCCTGTTCGCTATCGGTGTGGCGTACGGGATGTCTAAAGACAAAGACGGTGCGGCGGCGCTCACTGGTTTTGTCGGCTTCTTAGTGTTAACGACCCTCTGCTCGCCGGCAGCGGTGTCGATGATTCAAAAAATCCCTGCCGACCAGGTTCCGGCGGCGTTCGGTAAAATCAACAACCAGTTCGTCGGTATTCTGGTCGGTATTATCTCTGCGGAATTGTACAACCGCTTCAGCGGCGTTGAGTTGCCGAAAGCGCTGTCGTTCTTCAGCGGTCGTCGTCTGGTACCGATCCTCACCTCTTTCGTGATGATTGTAGTGGCGTTCATCCTGATGTACATCTGGCCAATGATTTTCGACGGTCTGGTGACTTTCGGCGAACACATCCAGAAACTGGGCTCCGTAGGCGCGGGCGTTTACGCCTTCTTCAACCGTCTGCTGATTCCGGTCGGCCTGCACCACGCGCTGAACTCCGTGTTCTGGTTCGACGTGGCGGGCATCAACGATATTCCTAACTTCCTGGGCGGCGCACAGTCTATCGAATCCGGTAAAGGCATTGTGGGCATCACGGGTCGTTATCAGGCGGGCTTCTTCCCCATCATGATGTTTGGTCTGCCTGGCGCGGCGCTGGCGATTTACCACTGCGCACGTCCGGAAAACAAAGCCAAAGTACTGGGTATCATGATGGCAGGCGCGTTTGCCGCCTTCTTCACCGGTATCACCGAACCGCTGGAATTCTCCTTCATGTTCGTTGCGCCGGTGCTGTATGTGATCCACGCCATTTTGACCGGTATTTCTGTCTTCATCGCGGCCAGCATGCACTGGATTGCCGGTTTCGGCTTCAGCGCCGGTCTGGTGGATATGGTGTTGTCTACCCGTAACCCGCTGGCGACGCAATGGTACATGCTGATCGCTCAGGGCCTGGTCTTCTTCGTTATCTACTATGTGGTGTTCCGTCTGGTTATCACCAAATTCAATCTGATGACCCCGGGTCGTGAACTGGCTGTTGCCGGTAGCGAAGCGGATGGTCAGGATATGAACGTAAGCGGTACCAAAGAGCAGGATGTTACCGGCCTGGCGCGTCAGTACGTGGCGGCAGTCGGCGGTTCAGACAACCTGACCGGGATTGACGCCTGTATCACCCGTCTGCGTCTGTCGGTGAAAGATTCCTCCCGCGTTAACGAAGCCCTGGCGAAACGCCTTGGCGCAACGGGCGTTATCCGTCTCAATAAAACCGGTGTGCAGATTATCGTTGGCTTTATGGCGGAAAAAATCGCCGATGCGATGAAAACTGTTGGCAACGTACCTGCCGCCACACCGGCTACGGGCGAAACCGCGCCGGTTGCCGCACCGGTTCAAACGGCGAAGCCGCAGGCCACCCCGAATACCACCTCCACTATCGCAACGCTGGTTGCGCCGGTGACCGGTGATGTGGTTGCGCTCGACGATGTGCCGGACGAAGCCTTCGCCAGCAAAGCGGTGGGTGATGGCGTGGCGATTAAACCGACGGCAAAAACCGTGGTTGCGCCAGCTGCGGGCACCATCGTTAAGATCTTCAACACCAACCACGCGTTCTGCCTGGAAACCGAAAACGGCGCTGAAATCGTTGTCCATATGGGTATCGATACGGTGGCGTTGAACGGCCAGGGCTTTAGCCGCCTGGTGGAAGAGGGTGCTGAAGTGACGGCGGGCCAACCGGTGCTGGAAATGGATCTGGATTTCCTGAACGCCAATGCGCGCTCCATGATTAGCCCGGTGGTTTGCAGCAACATCGACGACTTCAGCGGCCTGGTCATTAAGGCGCAAGGTCAGGTCATTGCCGGTCAAACCCCACTGTATGAGATTAAAGGCAAATAATCGCTCCTGAGTAAGAGGTTGCCTTAAGCGGCGGAAGAGAATTCCGCCGCTTTTTTTATGGAAAATCGCCAGAACGCAGCGGTTATTGTGTTTTTGTGCAACTAATGGTTGTGTCCCGTCTTAGGTTATAAGATCATTCACCGTTATCTATTTTGCGAAGCTTTGAGGAATGCGCGATGAGTGAGGCTGAAGCCCGCCCGACTAATTTTATTCGCCAAATCATTGATGAAGATTTGGCCAGTGGAAAACACTCGACTGTTTATACCCGTTTCCCGCCTGAGCCGAACGGTTATTTGCATATCGGCCATGCAAAATCGATCTGCCTGAACTTTGGCATCGCCAAAGATTATCAGGGCCAGTGCAATCTGCGTTTCGATGACACTAACCCGGTAAAAGAAGATATCGAATACGTTGATTCCATCAAAAACGACGTCCAGTGGTTAGGTTTCCAGTGGTCAGGAGACGTGCGTTATTCTTCTGACTACTTCGATGCGCTGCATCAATATGCCGTTGAGCTGATCAACAAAGGCCTGGCCTATGTTGACGAACTTTCGCCGGAGCAAATTCGCGAATACCGTGGCACCCTGACTCAACCGGGTAAAAACAGCCCATACCGCGATCGCAGTGTAGAAGAAAACCTCGCGCTGTTCGAAAAAATGCGTACCGGCGGTTTCGAAGAAGGCAAAGCCTGCCTGCGTGCGAAAATCGACATGGCGTCGCCGTTTATCGTGATGCGCGACCCGGTGATTTACCGCATTAAATTCGCCGATCATCACCAGACCGGCAGCAAGTGGTGCATCTATCCGATGTACGACTTTACCCATTGCATCTCCGATGCGCTGGAAGGCATTACCCATTCACTCTGTACCCTGGAATTCCAGGATAACCGCCGTCTGTATGACTGGGTGCTGGATAACATCACCATTCCGGTTCATCCACGTCAGTATGAATTCTCTCGTCTGAATCTTGAGTATGCGATTATGTCAAAACGCAAACTCAACCTGCTGGTGACGGAAAAGATCGTTGAAGGCTGGGACGACCCGCGTATGCCGACCATTTCAGGTCTGCGTCGTCGCGGTTATACCGCTGCCTCTATCCGTGAGTTCTGCAAACGCATCGGCGTGACTAAGCAAGACAACACGGTAGAAATGGCTGCGCTGGAAGCCTGCATCCGTGAAGATCTCAACGAGAACGCGCCGCGTGCCATGGCGGTTATCGACCCGGTGAAACTGGTGATCGAGAACTATCCGCAGGGCCAGAGCGAAAGGGTCACGATGCCAAACCACCCGAACAAACCGGAGATGGGGAGCCGTGAAGTGCCGTTCAGCGGCGAAGTGTGGATCGACCGCGCCGACTTCCGCGAAGAGGCTAACAAGCAATACAAGCGCCTGGTGCTGGGTAAAGAAGTCCGCCTGCGTAATGCCTATGTGATTAAAGCTGAGCGTGTAGAAAAAGACGCGGAAGGCAACATCACCACTATCTTCTGTAGCTACGACGCAGAAACCCTGAGCAAAGACCCGGCGGACGGCCGCAAAGTGAAAGGCGTGATCCACTGGGTGAGTGCCAGCCATGCGTTACCGATTGAAATCCGCCTGTACGATCGTCTGTTTAGCGTGGCAAATCCCGGCGCGGCAGAAGATTTCCTGTCGACTATCAATCCAGAGTCGCTGGTGATCAAGCAGGGTTTTGGCGAGCCGAGCCTCCAGGATGCGGAAATGGGCAACGCGCTGCAATTCGAGCGTGAAGGTTATTTCTGCCTCGACAGCAAATATTCCAAACCTGGACATCTGGTGTTCAACCGTACGGTAGGGTTACGCGATACCTGGGCGAAAATCGGGGAATAAGATTTCATTGCTAAAACGCCGCGTAATGCGGCGTTTTTTTGCGCGAAGCTTCTTAAATGAAAAGAGAAAGGCCCGGAGAACGTCTTAGGTTGCGATGAATGGCCTCTCGCATCAACTGAGTTTTTCAGGCAGTTGATTGATCGTCAGCAATTTGCCTCTTTTAACATCAATATGATTTTTAGCGCGCATCGCGGACAAAACTTTCATGACGATGCTGCGGGATAAATTGGTTCGTTTGACGATGAAATCCGCAACATTGATTTTTGACCGCATAAACTCATCTAATTGATTAAGATGGAGGAGATTCCCCTTTATCATTTGATAACTATTTCGCCCCATCATCATCTCATCCCGATAAAGTAAGCTTTCTATATACCACGATAAAATTGCCGGTATTAAGTGCAGCGAATGATTATCGTCAAGCCGCTGCATGAAAATGTCCAGAGGCACTAATTGGAAATGGCATTGCGTATCAGCATAAATGCGCAGATAGGCCAGATTTCGGGCATTACCGGTTAGCCCATACAGCGCTGGTGCAGTTTGTTTTTCGAATAATAATCTATCGCTGCTGCGAATGATAGAAAACTGCCCACCATGAATCAGCGTAACGGTATGGGGTCTTACGGGTATTAAGGTATATCTTTCAACACGCGTAAGTTTGTTATAGTCAGTGAATAAATCCGTTAAGCGATATAATTCAGAGAGGGGTTTCTGCGGTAATGTCATTGCGATTAACCAGATTTATTTTATCGGATGCGATGTTACTCACTATTTTAAGTGATGGCATTTTTAAACCGCAACGCAACAAACAGGCCCGACGGGTAATAAGACGTCACAATATATCATAACCTACTGATTCGTATGGTTATTGATATATTCTTAAAACATCATTCATATTATTTAATTCATTACAGGATTTACTTAAAGGTTTCATTATTAAGCAAGCCATGCCTGTTATTTTTTAAATCATCAGAAATAAAAAAGCCGACATTAGTCGGCTTTTACTGGAATTCATGATTCTAGAAAAAATTACTTTTCTGCAATCTCATGCGCATTTTCGTCTTCGCGGCAATCGCCTTCTGCGCAATGGCCATACAGGTACAGGCTGTGGTTAGTTAAGCGAATACCGTGACGGGAGGCAATTTCACGCTGGCGCGCTTCGATTGAATCATCGCTAAACTCGATCACTTTACCGCAGTCCAGGCAAATGAGGTGATCGTGATGATGCTGCTGAGTCAACTCGAAAACGGATTTGCCGCCTTCAAAATTATGGCGTGTGACGATTCCGGCATCATCAAACTGGTTAAGAACGCGGTAAACGGTCGCTAACCCAATCTCTTCACCCATATCGATCAGGCGTTTGTATAAGTCTTCCGCACTGACATGGTGGTTGTCCGGCCCCTGCAACACTTCGAGGATTTTTAACCTCGGAAGCGTGACTTTCAGGCCAGCCTTTTTCAATGCGGTATTGTTGTCAGTCATGCGGAATTTGTCCTGTTACGTAACGATTCGCTCCTCAGGGAGCAAGAGATCGATGCAAGGCATTATGCGTTTCATTATAGAACTGCCATGGCTAAATGAAAACTGCAACTGCCTTGCTTAAAAATACCCAAAATCGTGGCGCTGCCTGCATTTGTTGCAAAATCACCCGATGCGTAAGGCGTGTATTGTACAGGTCTGGAGGCAAAAGTTAAAAATTTGTAGCAATTATTTTTATCGCTTTTGCCTATCAATTAAGATAAAAAGACGCTAATTGACTTAGCGCCTTTAATAATCAGGCGTTGATGATGTCCTGCAGGTGCAGCTCTTCAGAAACCTGTTTCACCCATTTTTCAACGCGTTCTGCGGTGAGTTCCGGTTGGCGATCTTCGTCGATGGCAAGACCGAGGAAGTGATCGTCATCCGCCAGGCCTTTGGAAGCTTCAAAGTGATAGCCTTCAGTCGGCCAGTGGCCAACGATAGTTGCGCCACGCGGTTCAATAATGTCACGCATGGTGCCCAGGGCATCGCAGAAGTATTCGGCATAGTCTTCCTGGTCGCCACAACCAAACAGGGCAACCAGTTTATTGTTGAAATCAATCTCTTCGAGGGTCGGGAAGAAGTCATCCCAGTCGCACTGCGCTTCGCCGTAATACCATGTAGGGATGCCCAGCAGCAAAATATCAAAACTTTCGAGGTCTTCTTTGCTGCTTTTAGCAATATCACGCACTTCAGCAACATCTTTACCAAGCTGTTTTTGAATCATTTTTGCGATATTTTCAGTGTTGCCGGTATCGCTGCCGAAGAAAATGCCTACGATTGCCATGAGTAAAATAACCTCTTGAAACTTAATGAGATGGTTGAGGCAAAAAGCCTACAGATAGGGCAATCATAGCAGAACAGACAAGCTGGCGGAAATCTCTATCACGGCCATGTGCACAGTCTGCTACATCGCGCCGTGTTTTTAGATAACTCTCAGTCCTTAAGGGCGGCGAGCTGTGACAGCAGAATATCTTCGATCAATTCGCTGCGGCTGATATTGCGGGCCTCTGCCAGCATGTTGAGCGCGTCAACCGCTTCAACGTTCAGTTTGAGCTCAACGCGCTTGAGCCCGCGCACTTTGTCGCGCTTTAACTGGTTGCGCTTGTTAATGCGCAACTGTTCATCGCGTGACAGCGGGTTAGTTTTGGGTCTGCCCGGGCGGCGTTCGTCCGAGAACAGATCTAATGTCGTACGGTCCGTTTGTTCTTTGGCCATGATGCGCGTTTTGACAGGGAAAACAGGGTGCAGGAGCGGGGCTCGGATGCAGTTAAGCGCGCCATCATACATGAGGGAATCCAGCGCGCCAACGCGTTAACGGCACTCTGAGTTATCAGCCGCTTTATTTTTAACCATTTTTTACCCGGCATCGAGGTAGCGGCGGATTGCCCGTACCACCGCCTGCGGTTTTTCGGCATGAACCCAGTGGCCCGCGCCCGCTACGACGTGCGCGCGCGCCTGAGGGAATTGCGCAAGCAGCGCCTCGCGATGGCTTTCATCCACGTACGGCGAATTGCCGCCGCGAATAAATAGCGCCGGATGATCCCAGGCGGGCACCGTTTCCCAACCGACGATATGTGAATACTGATCCCACAGCGCTGGCACATTGAAACGCCACTCGCCGGATGCGAAAGATTTGAGCAGAAACTGAATCACCCCTTCTTCAGGGATTTGTTCACGCATCAGCGCCGCCGCATCCTGGCGAGAGGTGATCCCGGCTTCGCTGACGGCATTAATCGCGGCGAAAATTTCATCGTGCCGCCGCACCCGGTAATTCACCGGCGCGATATCAATCGCCACCAGTTTATCGATGCGTTGCGGCGCGATTTTGGTTGCCGCCATCACAGCTTTACCGCCCATGGAGTGACCGATAAAAGTGGCTTTGTCGATACTCAGTTCGTCGAGCGTATCAATCAGATCCTGTGCCATGGCCGGATACGTCATGATATCGCTGCGCGGTGACAATCCGTGGTTGCGCATATCCACCTGGATAACGTCGAAATCGGTAATCAGTTCGCGCGCCAGCACGCCCAGGTTATCCAGGCTGCCGAACAGGCCGTGAACCAGCACGACCGGTGAGGCGTTATGCGATTGTTGTGCAGTTTGCGCTCGGGTATGTAATTTCATGGCAAAGTTCTTTTTTTGCAGGTGTCAGGTTAGGGTATTATGTTGAACATTCTGCCGCCCGGTCGCAAGATCCAGTTAAATCTGACTTTTGCCGCCTTCCTGGCTTGACGCTATCCGCTGTTGGGGTTTGATCCTATACTCCCAACGATTTGTATTCAGAAAGATATCGCACTGGATTAAAATGAAAACGATTGAAGTTGATGACGACCTTTATCGCTATATCGCGAGCCACACCCAGCACATTGGTGAAAGCGCGTCCGACATTTTGCGTCGCATGCTGAAATTCAACCCCGCGCAACCGCAAGTCGAAAAACCGGCGAAAGAGGGCAGCGCGGCCGTCGCCGTGATGGAAGAAAAACCCGCCAACAACCCCAAAGATCGTGTACGCGCTGTTCGCGAGCTGCTGCTTTCTGACGAATACGCTGAACAAAAGCGTGCCGTCAACCGTTTCATGCTGGTGCTGTCTACACTCTATACACTGGATCCAAAAGCGTTCGCCGATGCCACCGAGTCGTTGCATGGCCGCACCCGCGTCTATTTTGCGGGCGATCAGCAAACGCTTTTGCAGAGCGGTAATCAAACCAAACCCAAACATGTGCCAGGTACGCCATACTGGGTGATTACCAACACCAATACCGGTCGTAAATGCAGCATGATTGAACACATCATGCAGTCAATGCAGTTCCCGGCGGAATTGATTGAAAAGGTTTGCGGCACCATTTAACTAATGCGTCAAAAGGACCAGGCCATGGCAATTCATAACCGTGCAGGGCAGCCTGCACAACAGCGTGATTTGATTAATGTTGCCCAACTCACCGCACAATATTACGTGCTGAAACCGCAGCCGGGGAATAGCGAGCATGCGGTGAAATTCGGGACGTCCGGCCATCGCGGCAGCTCGGCGCGCCACAGTTTTAATGAACCGCATATTCTGGCGATTGCCCAGGCCATCGCGGAAGAACGCGCAAAAAACGGTGTTACCGGCCCCTGCTTTGTGGGTAAAGACACGCACGCGCTTTCCGAACCGGCGTTTATCTCGGTACTGGAAGTGCTTGCCGCCAACGGCGTGGATGTGATCGTTCAGGAAGACAACGGCTATACGCCGACCCCGGCGGTCTCTAACGCTATTCTGGTCCATAACCGCCAGGGCGGAAAACAGGCGGATGGTATTGTCATTACCCCGTCCCATAACCCGCCTGACGATGGCGGCATCAAATACAATCCGCCCAACGGCGGCCCAGCTGACACCAACGTTACTAAAGTGGTGGAAGACCGCGCTAACGCGCTGTTAGCGGAAGGCCTGGCGTCAGTGAAACGCGTTTCACTGGATGAAGCCTGGGCGAGCGGGCACATTACTGCGAAAGATCTGGTGCAGCCCTTTGTCGAAGGGTTGGCGGATATCGTCGATATGGCGGCTATCCAGAAAGCGGGCCTGACGCTGGGCGTCGATCCGCTGGGCGGCTCGGGTATCGAATACTGGAAGCGCATTGCCGAGCACTACAAATTAAACCTGACCATCGTTAACGATCACGTCGACCAGACTTTCCGCTTTATGCATCTGGACAAAGACGGCGCAATCCGTATGGACTGTTCCTCTGAATGTGCGATGGCGGGCCTGCTGGCGCTGCGTGACAAGTTTGACCTGGCGTTTGCCAACGACCCGGATTACGACCGCCACGGTATCGTCACGCCGGCGGGGTTGATGAACCCGAACCATTATCTTGCTGTGGCGATTAACTACCTGTTCCAACATCGTCCGCAGTGGGGCAACGATGTGGCGGTGGGCAAAACCCTGGTTTCTTCCGCGATGATCGACCGCGTGGTTAACGACCTGGGCCGCAAACTGGTTGAAGTGCCTGTGGGCTTTAAGTGGTTCGTTGACGGCCTGTTCGACGGCAGTTTCGGCTTCGGCGGCGAAGAGAGCGCGGGCGCATCGTTCCTGCGCTTCGACGGCACCCCGTGGTCGACCGACAAAGACGGCATCATCATGTGCCTGCTGGCGGCGGAAATTACCGCAGTAACCGGTAAAAACCCGCAGCAGCACTATGACGAACTGGCTGAACGCTTTGGCGCGCCGAGCTACAACCGTCTGCAGGCGTCTGCAACATCCGCACAAAAAGCGGCGCTCTCCAAACTCTCTCCGGAGATGGTCAGTGCCAGCACCCTGGCGGGTGACCCGATCACCGCGCGCTTAACCGCCGCACCGGGCAATGGCGCATCGATTGGTGGCCTGAAAGTAATGACCGACAACGGTTGGTTCGCGGCGCGTCCTTCGGGTACGGAAGACGCCTATAAGATCTATTGCGAAAGCTTCCTCGGCGCAGAGCACCGTGCCCAGATCGAGAAAGAAGCGGTAGAAATTGTCAGTGAAGTTCTGAAAAACGCCTGAGACCAGGAACAATAGCGCCAGCGCTTAATGCCGTTCGCTTCAGGGTCCCCAGACTGATTCAGCTATAAATGTCTAAAGGGTTCATGCACGTGCATGAACCCTTTTTAAATGGCGCTTATCTCTCCACCGGTTTTACTCTTCTTCCGCAACAATAACGTTGGCCTGCACAAATTTCCTGTAACTTCGATACTACGGTTAATTATCGGTCTGTCTTGGTTCATGTCTGGTATAAAAATTTGGGAGGGTGGGGCAGTACATATCATTTCGTCTGCCGTTTTGATGCTGTAGGCATGATGGCAGCGGTAGTGTTGTGTGCAATCAGGCACCTGTATACACTGCGCAGCGTTATTGACACTGGGGTGTCTGTACCCGAAACGGGCTCTCTGCAAAACGCGCTCTGTACCCGGTGGCTATTGCCGCTGATGTTGCGATGTCACCAGTGTATCTGATAGGTGCCGTAGCCGGGTTAGCAGTTTTGGGCATAATAGTGATGCACTAAGGCGTCAGTTAAAAATAATGCCGGTCCCCTTAAGGAACCGGCATTGGATTGATGTTTTCTGGTGCTTAGCAATTAGCCATGTTTATTGGTCAATTCAAAGCGCGGCGATACCAGCCCGTACAGCGTCCAGCCCATAAAGGTCACCATTGCGCCATACAGCATCGCTTCGGAACCTGAGGAGTAGAGCGCATAGAAGCTGTAAATCGCCCCGATCAATGCCACGAAGTTTGCCGCTTTCGCTTTACCCGGATCGACCTTCGCCACTTTCTGAATAATCACCAGCGCCGCCATCGACAGAATGTACGGAATGATGTTGGTGACAACCGCCAGGTTAACCAGCACGTTAAACTGATTATTCAGCGACGGGCTGATGGTCATCAGCGCCAGCACGCTCTGGAAAATCACAATCGTCAGCATGCCTTTAACCGGTGCTTCAGTTTTAGACACTTTCGAGAAGATTTTCGGGAAGTACCCTTCATCCGCTGAGGATTTAAACACCTGGGCAATCGTAAACTGCCAGCCGAGCAGCGAACCGCAGCAGGACATCACCATCAGGCCCATGATCACTTTGCCCACGGTCGGCGTGAACATTTGCGCGAAGGCCAGACCGAACGGCGCGGTGGAGTTAGCCAGGTCCATATTCGGCACAATCCCGGCGATTACGTTGGTAGAGACGATATAAATCACCGCCGCGCCCAGCGTCCCGCCCAGTACTGCGATCGGCACGTTGCGTTCCGGGTTTTCCACCACTTCGGTGTTGGCGCAGGCGGATTCCAGCCCTAAAAATGCCCACAGCGTCATGGCGATGGATGAGCCAACGGCGTCGAAGAACGGCACGTTGTGCGGGTTCCAGGATTCGGCATACATCGTCGGGCTGAACCAGAACCAGCCAATCACCGACAGACCGACCACCGGAATGATCACGCCCCATACCGTAATGCCGCTGATTTGCCCGGTGATGCGCGCGCCGCCAAAGTTGGCGACGGTGCAAATCCACAGTACGCAAATCGTGGCGATACCGATCTGTACCGGGCTGAGCGTCGCGCCGAACAGCTCGCTACCGTAACCCACGGCGGAAATCGCAATCGCCACGTTGGCGATCAGCAGCGATACCCCATAGGTATAGTTAGCCATGAAGTTGCCGGATTTACCGAATGCGTATTCAGCGTAACCGCCCATGCCGCCAGATTTGCGGCTGAACATGCCGCATTTTGCGAAGGCCCAGGCCAGCGCCGTCGATCCTAATGCCGTGACCAGCCAGGAGATAATCGAAATCGTCCCCACTTCCGCCAGTTTGGTGGGCAGCATGATGATGCCGGAGCCCATCATGTTCACCATGGTCAATATTGTGAGCGGCACCACGCCCATCTTATTGGATTTACTCATAATCTGATTTCCTTTTGTGCTGACGCTTTCACCACGGGCTGCTTGATAACGTGGCACCACACCTGTTTACGACCGTCATGCTCCTCGACATACACTCCCTGGAGTTCCGGTGCGAAGCCCGGCAGCAGGTTGATGCCTTCCTCCAGCGCCTGAAAGTAGCGCAACACCGCGCCGCCCCAGATTTCGCCCGGGACTACGCACAGCACGCCCGGCGGGTAAGGCAGCGCGCCTTCAGCCGCCACGCGGCCTTCTGCATCGCTGAGTTTCACCAGCTCGGTTTGCCCACGGATAAAGGCGTAGTTGGCGTCTTGCGGGTTCATCACCACGCGCGGGAAGTACTCTTTACGGAACATCTCTTTCTGAAGCTGTTTCACGTTGTGGCTGGCATAGAAGTCATGCATTTCCTGGCAAAGCTGGCGCAGGGTGTATTCGCCGTAACGTTCCTGATGTTGTTTCCAGAGCGACGGCAGCACTTCACTCAGTGGTGCGTCGTGTTCCAGTAACTGCTCGAAACGGACCAACAGCGCCACCAGTTGCTGCATTTTGCCCATCTCTTCAGCAGGCGTGAGCAGGAACAGGATCGAGTTGAGGTCGCATTTCTCCGGTACCACGCCGTTCTCACGCAGGAAGTTGGCAAGAATGGTGGCCGGCACGCCAAAGGTGTCGTATTCGCCGGTAGCGGCATTGATGCCCGGCGTGGTCAGCAGCAGTTTGCAGGGGTCGACGAAATACTGATGCTCCGCATAGCCCTCGAACGCATGCCATTTGTCGCCTGGTACAAAGTGGAAGAAGCGCAGATCGCGGGCGATCTGTTGGGTATCCCAGCTTTCCCATGCTTTGCCGTCAACAGTAGCAGGCACGAACGGACGAATATGGTGACAGTTGTTGAGGATCAGCTTACGGGTATCGATACCGACTTCCACGCAGTTCATCCACATCTGTTTGCCGCCTTCGCCTTCATGCATACGGGCATTAACGTCCAGCGCCGCGAACAACGGATAGAAAGGGCTGGTGGAGGCATGCATCATAAACGCGTTATTCATACGCTTATGGGAAACATAGCGATCCTGCCCCTTGATATGGCTGTCCTTTTTATGGATCTGCGAAGTCTGGGAGAACCCGGCCTGTTGCTTATGTACAGACTGGGTCACCAGAATGCCCGGATCATTTTCGGTCAGCTCCAGCAGCAGCGGCGAGCAGTCCGCCATCATCGGAATAAACTGCTCATAACCCACCCACGCGGAGTCGAACAGGATGTAGTCACACAGATGACCAATCTTATCCACCACCTGACGCGCGTTATAAATGGTGCCGTCATAGGTGCCTAACTGGATCACCGCCAGGCGGAACGGACGGGCGTCCTGGGCGCGGTCGGCAGCCACTTCACGGATGCTGTCACGCAGATAGCGCTCTTCGAAGCAGTGCGCGTCGATCCCGCCGATAAAGCCGTACGGGTTACGGGCTGTTTCCAGGTAAACCGGTGTTGCGCCCGCCTGTAATAGCGCGCCATGATGGTTCGACTTATGGTTGTTGCGGTCAAACAATACCAGGTCGCCCGGTGCCAGCAGCGCATTCAGCACCACTTTGTTAGAGGAAGAGGTGCCGTTGAGCACAAAATAGGTTTTATCGGCATTAAACACTTTGGCAGCGTGTTTTTGAGCCGTGCACGGCGCGCCTTCGTGGATCAGCAAATCGCCCATCGCTACGTCCGCATTACACAAATCGGAGCGGAACAGGGTTTCGCCGAAGAAATTCACGAACTGATTGCCCGTCGGGTGACGGCGGAAGAACTGACCCCCCTGGTGGCCGGGGCAATCAAACGCGCTGTTGCCTTGTTTGACGTAATCAACCAGGGCGCGGAAGAACGGCGGTTTCAGGCTGGTTTCGTATTTCGCTGCGGCGGCCTCAAGCTGGCGGCCATAGAATTCCGAACGAGACTCGCTGATTTCAAACACGCCGTTGATACGCGCTAACCAGTGTTCGGGAACACGTTCATTATTATGGGTCGCGATAAAAATCGGCAGACCAAAACCGGTACGCTCGATTTTATCAATAATACCGTTATCAATATCGGCTAGCGCCACGACGGCGGCAGCGATATCAATAAAATCGGTATCCATAATTGAAACGACTTCCCGTTGAGTATTAACGCAGTCCGGACAGATGCGGCTAACCGCAATTTTTAACTTTTGCATGGTAATCCTGAATTTTAAGCAATACTTTCCCGCAATTTCTTTTATTAAGAAATTGAATGACACCGGAAATTAAGCAAAGGAGTATTGTGCAGCCAAAAGGCAGCAAAATAATCGACGCTATTTTTTAGGATGAATAAAGCCTTCAATCCGGCGATTGATTTTAAAAATTGGCTTTATCAGAGATCAGACGCGATCACGCGCAGGCATTGAAACCCAAAAAAGACATAGGGTGTGAAGAGGCCTGTGCTATGGCGCACCTGCCAGGACGTGGCTATCGGGCGTTAAAGAAGTGGAAATCGAAGCTGTTACGATGGGCAAACATCATTATATGTGTGGTTCGCCTTATATGCGGCATTAACCGGTTGTTGTTTTCCATAATTAAATCCTTTTCTAAATAAAGGCGAGGCTATTTTATCTCCGGCAAAAGGATAAACCGTGACGAGTATCAATAAAATGATTTAGTTTCACTACATATACGCACGAGAACAAATTAATGCAGAGTAATCCACTATAGTTCACCCGCGTTATCAGTGGATATGTTTGTGTAACAATGTCTGGTTAGATTGTGTAACATTTGTATTTTTAATTGCGGTTAAATAACGCGTTAATGTATTGGTTATTTATTCGAATTAATTTCAGGGTTATTCAATGGCAGCCAAAAAAAGAATGCGCTAATAAAAAGGCTCATTCAAATAAAAACATCATTTCATTTTCTTAACCCCAGGAGCAAAAGCTTTCCACATTCACCTGGGTTTTATCTGGACAAGACCGGAATGCGGTTGTTTGTCAATTTATGAAATCCGATTGTTCGGAAAAGTGCATAAAAATGCACACATATGAATAGCCACAAATGTTAACAATCCCGATGACAGACAGGCCAAAAAAGGGCGGGTCACTCGCTTTTGTTAACAAATTTACCTCTCGATTGCCAACCCCGCCCTTGACCTGGGTTTACCTGGGGATCAAATCAATCACCAGCCCTTGTTGCAGACGGTCTACCATAGCAGCCGGTGGCGCGGGGACGCGATAGAGCTGTGTTGCGGCTGCCATCACCCGATCGCACCAGCGCGGGTCGCCTTCCAGACGCATAACATCCGTGACGGTGCCTTCGGCATCCGTTGCGATGCGAATAGTGCAGAGTTTGCCCGCATATTGGCCAGTATCGCTAATCCTGGCGTAAATCTCACGGGTGAGGGTTTGAGCATAGGATTCGTCGTCTGGCCTGGTATTCTGACCAACAGGGAATGACAGGCCAGCGCCGACACCCACACTCGGAAAGCCGGTTCCCACTCCAACGCCTAATTGTGTGCCAGAGCAGGCGGTGAGGGTCAGAATCATGACAGAAGCTGCAACACTATTTTTCATATCAAATACCCTCAACGTTAACAGGTGCGCTTACAGCATAAACCGGTAGCCTATCCCGGTTTCAGTGAGCAAATGCCGCGGCCGCGCCGGGTCGGCTTCCAGCTTCTGGCGTAAATGTCCCATATAGATACGCAGGTAGTGGCTGTGCTCAACCGCATTAGGTCCCCATACCTGATTTAGCAGTTGTCTCTGGGTTAGCACTTTTCCATGGTGGTTCAACAGTACGGCCAGTAACCGAAATTCGATGGGTGTAAGATGAATTTCCTGTTCATCACGGGTAATGCGCCGCGCGGGGATATCCACGCTAATCCCGGAAAACTGATACACCGCATCGCCCTCTGGCCGCGTTTGCTGGCGGCGCAGCGCCACGCGCAGCCGCGCCTGCAACTCGCCAATCCCAAACGGTTTGCTCAGGTAATCGTCAGCACCCGCATCCAGTGCGGTAATCTTATCGGTCTCTTCACTGCGCGCCGACAGCACAATAATTGGCGCCTGGCTCCACTGGCGAAATTCGCTAATAAAACCGATGCCATCGCCGTCCGGCAGGCCCAGGTCGAGGATCACCAGGTCGGGCTTGCGGGTGGCAGCTTCAATCAGCCCGCGCTGCAACGTTTCTGCGTCATACACCCGCAGGGAATCCGCTTCCAGCGCGATGCGCAGAAAACGGCGGATCTCTTTTTCATCTTCGATAATCAGAACGGTAGTCACAGGGCCTCGTGCATTTCCGCCATATCCGGCGGCGTAGGTAACGGCAGCTGAATATGGAAACTGGCGCCGCCTTCAGGACGATTACCGGCGTATATTATCCCGCCATGGACATCAACAATAGCCTGGCATATTGCCAGCCCAAGCCCAACTCCCGGGATCGCCGATTCCTTATTTCCCCGTGAAAATTTCTCGAAAATAGCCTGCTCCTGCCCGGACGGGATACCCGGCCCGGTATCCCACACTTCGATATCCAGCCAGCCGGGCTGCGCTTTGCTGCGAATGCCGATTTGCGCCGCGCTGCCCGCATATTTGACGGCGTTTTCCAGCAGATTGATCAGCACCCGCTCAAACAGCGGGCCATCGACATAAATCAGCTGTAACGGGTCGGGAAGCTCCAGCGCAATCTGCCGTCCGGCCAGGCCGGGTTCCAGCATATTCAGCGCGCTGCCGACTACTTCCTCCAGCGTGAGCCATTCGCGTTGCAGACTAAACCCGCCGGACTGAATACGCGCCATATCCAGCAGATTATTTACCAGCCGGGTCGTGTTCAGCACATGCTGGCGGATATCGCTGGCCTGCCGGGCATGGCGCGAGCCTTCACTCGCCAGATCGAGGGTCAGAATCTCCGCCTGGCCGAACAGCACCGTCAGCGGGGTGCGTAAATCGTGTGACAGCGCCGCCAGCAGAGAGTTACGCAGTTTTTCGCGTTCGCTGGTCAGCCGCGCCTGTTCTTCGCTGCGGGTCAGGGCCAGCCGCTCCAGCGCGTTTGCCGCCAGCAGAGTAAAGGTTTCCAGCAAACGCTGCTGTTCAGGGATCATCAAAAGCCGTAGATTCGCGGGCTCAACAATCACCAGCCCAACGGTTTTGCCCGCCGCGCGCAGCGGAACAATCTGGTAGGGCACGCCGGGGAGCGTATCGGTGCCTGCGCCCGCAGGCTGACCGTTATCAAAACTCCAGCGGGCGATGGCTTCATCCCAGAAGGGCGTCACGCTGGCATCGGGCTGCGGCTTCAACGCGCCGTGCTCATTGGGCAACAATAGCTGGCTGCGGGCAAAAAACGTCGCATCGATAAACTGGCTGCTGGTGGCGGCGATGTCCTGCGTCGTGCGGCCTACGGACAGGGATTTGGATAATTCATACAGCGAGCGGGTACGCTGCTCGCGATAGCGGGCGACCCGCGCCTGATAGCGTACCCCGGCGGTAAGATTACCGATAACCAGCCCCACCGTGAGCATCACGCCGAAGGTGAGGAGATATTGCACATCCGATACCGCCAGCGTGCCGCGCGGATTCACGAAGAACAAATCAAAGCTCAGCACGTTGATAAACGTCGCCAGCACCGACGGCCAGCGCCCGTAGAACAGCGCCACGATCACCACGCCGAGTAAATAAAGCATGACTAAATTCGCCGCTTCAAAAGCGATCAGCCAGCGGCTCGCCAGCAGGGTAATCAGCGCGCAGAGCGCCACCGCAACCGCGCAGCCTTTTAGCTGTATGCGCCAGCGCTCGCTGAAATTGCGGATATCCTCGGGTTTTGCAGCCAGCGGGGCAGGGGCGTCTTCCAGCGCCACGACCAGCACATCCAGATCGGGCGCGTAGCGGTTCAGGCGATCGGCAAAAGTATCGCGCCAGAACAGGCGGCGCGGACGTTTGCCGATAACCACTTTGCCCAGATTATGTTCCCGGGCGTAGCGTGCCACGGCTTTCTCTTCCGCCGATTCTGCAAGCGTGGCGGTTTGTGCGCCCAGCTCCTGCGCCAGGCTCAACGCCTGTAATATGGCGCGGCGCTCAGTTTCTGGCAGGCGGTGCAGGCGTGGCGTTTCAACATAGATGGCGTGCCAGACGCTGCCGAGTTTAGCGGCAAGCCGGGCGGCGGCGCGCACCAACTTTTCATGGCCGCTGCCGCGCCCGATGCACAGCAAAATCGCATCCCGGGTATGCCAGACTTTTTCCTGGCCGGGGTTGTCGCGCCAGGCGCGCATTTGATCGTCTACCCGATCGGCGGTGCGGCGCAGCGCCAGTTCGCGTAGTGCAATCAGGTTGCCTTTGCGAAAGAAATGCTCAATAGCGCGCTCCGCCTGGCCCGCGATATAGACTTTACCTTCGTTTAGCCGCTGGCGCAGATCGTCCGCCGGGAGATCCACCAGCACCACGTCGTCGGCGGCATCGAAAATGGGATCGGGCACGGTTTCGCGCACCTGGATCCCGGTCACGCCGCCCACCACATCATTCAGGCTTTCCAGATGCTGAACGTTAACGGTGGTAAAAACATCAATGCCTGCCGCCAGCAGCTCTTCCACATCCTGCCAGCGTTTAGGGTGACGGGAGCCGGGCGCGTTGCTGTGAGCCAGTTCATCCATCAGGATCAGCGCGGGATGGCGCGCCAGCGCGCCATCAAGGTCAAATTCCGGCACAATCCGCCCACGATGTTCCAGCCGCTTTAACGGCAGAACCGGCAAGCCTTCAACCAGCGCGGCGGTTTCCTGGCGTCCGTGGGTTTCCACCACGCCCACCAGCACATCCAGGCCCTGGGCGTGCAGACGCCGCGCCTCGGTCAGCATGGCGTAGGTTTTACCCACGCCCGCGCACGCCCCGAAGAAAATTTTCAGCTTACCCCGGTGCTGCCCGCTGGTGCGCGCGAGCAGGCGATCCGGGTTGGGGCGCGATGGCTCCTCAGTCATCTTTAGTCCTTATTAGCATCCAGCGCCAGGTTCAGCTCCAGCACGTTGACGACCGGTTTGCCGAGAAACCCGATTAACGGCGTTGAGGTATGGGCCTTCACCAGCCGGGCGACGGTTTCCGCGCTCAGCTCGCGGGCAGCGGCGACGCGGGGGATCTGCCACTCAGCCGCCTCGGGCGATATCCCGTAATCCAGGCCGCTCGACGAGGCCGTCAGCAGGTCTACCGGCACCGCCGGGCTGGCGTTCGGGTTCGCGGCCCGTAATGCCGCGACGCGCGCGGCAATCAGTTTATCCAGTTCAGGGTTGCTGGCGGCAAGGTTGCTGCCCCCCGATGCCTGAGGATTATAGGGCGTTTCTGCGGTGGCAGAAGGGCGGCCCTGAAAATATCCCGGCTGGGTAAAATCCTGGCCGATTAACCGCGAACCCCGCAATTGATCGTGCTGATAAATCAGCGAGCCAGCCGCCTTATCGGCGAACCACCATTGTCCCAGCAGGGTGGTTAACAGTGGATAAACGCCGCCGGTGATCAGCGTCAGTAACAGCAATAAAACGATACCCGGACGTAACATTGACATCTTTTTCTCCTTACACCAGGCCAAAAGCCGTCAGCAATAAATCGATGAGCTTGATGCCGATAAACGGCACCAGCAACCCACCCAGACCGTAGATCCACAGGTTGCGGCGCAGCATCGCGGCGGCGCTGAGCGGTTTGTAGCTCACCCCTTTCAGCGCCAGCGGGATCAGGAAAATAATGATTAGGGCGTTGAAAATCACCGCACTCAGAATGGCCGATGCGGGGGAGTGCAAATGCATCACGTTAAGCGCGTTAAGCTGCGGATAGGTCACGGCAAAGGCCGCAGGAATAATCGCGAAGTATTTGGCGACGTCGTTGGCGATGCTAAAAGTGGTGAGCGAGCCACGGGTCATCAGCATCTGTTTGCCGATATGCACCACTTCAATCAGCTTGGTGGGGTTGGAATCCAGGTCCACCATGTTGCCCGCTTCCTTCGCCGCCTGGGTGCCGGAGTTCATGGCGACCGCCACATCGGCCTGCGCCAGCGCTGGAGCGTCGTTGGTGCCGTCGCCGGTCATTGCCACTAAACGGCCCTGGCTCTGGTACTGGCGGATCAGCGACAGCTTGGCTTCCGGCGTCGCTTCCGCCAGGAAATCATCGACCCCCGCTTCGGCGGCAATCGCGGCGGCGGTCAGCCGGTTATCCCCGGTGATCATCACGGTTTTGATGCCCATTTTGCGCAGTTCGGCAAAACGCTCTTTGATCCCGCCTTTAACGATATCTTTCAGGGCGATGACGCCTAACACGTTGGCGTTTTCAGCGACCACCAGCGGCGTCCCGCCGGTACGCGCTACGTTTTCCACCAGGCCTTCCACTGCCGCCGGGAAGTGCCCGCCGTTGGCTTCAACATGGCGGCGCACCGCATCCACCGAGCCTTTACGGATCATCCGCTGTTGGAGGTTAATTCCGCTCATCCGGGTCTGGGCGGTAAAGGGCACAAAGGTGGCTTGCAGGGTTTGTACGTCGCGCTCGCGCAGATTAAAACGCTGTTTGGCGAGGATCACGATGCTGCGGCCTTCCGGGGTTTCATCCGCCAGCGACGCCAGTTGCGCCGCGTCGGCAAGGGTGTGCTCGCCCACGCCCGGCGCAGGAAGAAACTCTGATGCCTGGCGGTTGCCCAGCGTGATGGTGCCGGTTTTGTCCAACAGCAGCACATCCACGTCGCCTGCGGCTTCAACCGCGCGCCCGCTGGTGGCGATCACGTTCGCGCCCAGCATCCGGCTCATCCCGGCGACGCCAATCGCTGACAGCAGCCCGCCGATGGTGGTCGGGATCAGGCACACCAGCAGCGCCACCAGAACCGTTACGCTTACGGCGTTCCCCGCCCAGGCGGAGAATGGCCACAGGGTTGCGGTCGCCAGCAAAAACACCAGCGTTAGCGCCACCAGTAAGATGGTCAGCGCAATTTCGTTGGGCGTTTTACGGCGCTGCGCGCCCTCCACCATGGCGATCATCCGGTCGAGGAACGTTTCCCCCGGATTAACGCTGCATTCGATCACCAGCCAGTCGGACAGAATGCGCGTGCCGCCGGTAACCGAGGCGAAATCGCCGCCGGATTCGCGGATAACCGGCGCGGATTCACCGGTAATGGCGCTCTCATCCACCGACGCGCCGCCTTCCACTACCTCGCCGTCGCAGGGGATAATATCGCCCGCTTCCACGTATACCAGGTCGCCTTTGCGCAGTTCGGCGGCGGGGATTTTATCCCGCTGCGCGTCATGGTGCGGCGCACGCAGTTTGCGGGCCCATGCGGTTTTCTGCACCCCTTTCAGGCTGTTGGCCTGGGCTTTGCTGCGGCCTTCCGCCAGTGCTTCCGCCACGTTGGCGAACAGCACGGTAAACCACAGCCACAGGCTGATGATCCCAGTAAATCCGGCACTGCCGTTCAGCGCGCCCACCGCCATCGCCACCGCCAGCACGGTAGTTAACAGGCTGCCGAGCCAGACGATAAACATCACCGGATTGCGCCACTGGGCGCGCGGGTTAAGCTTGATAACGGCGTCAATCATGGCATGGCGAAGCAACGCGCTATCGAACAGGGCCAGCGTCTTACGACTCATGAATCGCTCTCCGCAAGATTATTGAATAAAGTGATCCGCCACCGGGCCGAGGGCCAGGGCAGGGATAAAGGTCAACGCGCCCACCAGCAGCACGGTGCCGGTCAGCAGACCGATAAACAGCGCGCCGTGTGTGGGCAGGGTGCCAACGGTGGCGGGTTGGGATTTTTTCTCCACCAGCGAACCGGCAATCGCCATCACCGGGATAATCACCAGGAAGCGGCCCAGCCACATGCAGGCGGCGAGCAGCACGTTCCAGAACGGGGTGTTGGCGCTCAGCCCGGCAAAGGCGCTGCCGTTGTTGTTGGCGGCGGAGGAGACGGCATACAGCACCTCGCTAAACCCGTGCGGGCCGGGGTTGAGCATGGCGCTACGTCCGGCGTCGGTCATCATCGCCAGTGCGCTGCCGAGTAACACCAGGGCGGGCGTGACCAGAATCGCCAGCGCGGTAAGCTTCATCTCCGGGACGTCAATTTTTTTGCCCAGATATTCCGGCGTGCGGCCAATCATCAGCCCGGCGATAAACACCGCCAGCAACACAAACAGCAGCATGCCGTACAGCCCGGAGCCGACGCCGCCGAACACCACTTCACCAATTTGCATCAGCCATAGCGGCACCATGCCGCCCAGCGCGGTAAGCGAATCGTGCATCGCGTTCACCGCCCCGCAGGACGCCGCCGTGGTCACCACCGCATACAGGCTGCTGGCAAGGATGCCGAAACGGCTCTCTTTGCCTTCCATATTGATGGCGCTATCGGCCCCGAACGCCACCAGGTGTGGGTTGCCCTGGGTTTCCGCCCACATCACCGCCGCCGCGCACACCACAAAGATCAGCGTCATGGTGCAGAGGATCGCCCGGCCCTGGCGGCGATCGCCTACTGCTTCGCCAAACGCCATGCACAGCGCCGCCGGGATCAGGAAAATCGCCAGCATCTGGGCAAAATTGGTGATCGCGGTGGGGTTTTCAAACGGATGCGAGGAGTTGGCGTTAAAGAAGCCGCCGCCGTTAGTGCCCAGTAGTTTGATCGCTTCCTGTGAAGCCACCGGCCCCATCGGCAAAACGTGCTGTACGCCTTCCAGTGAGGTCATCGGCAAGTAGTCTGAGAAGTTCTGGAGTACCCCCTGCTGGATAAACAGCAGCGCCAGCACCAGTGACAGCGGGAACAGCACCCACAGCGTGATGCGGGTAAGATCCTGCCAGGCGTTACCCAGCAGTGTGGTGGAATGGCGCGAGAATGCGCGGATCAGGGCAAACACCACGGCGATCCCACTGGCGGCAGAGAGGAAATTCTGCACCGCCAGCCCGGCCATCTGGCTTAAGTAGCTGAGCGTACTTTCCCCGGCATACGCCTGCCAGTTGGTATTCGCCACGAAACTGACGGCGGTATTCAGCGCCAGATCCCACGACATCCCCGGAAAGCCTTGCGGATTTAACGGCAAATGCCCCTGCGTCATTAACAACGCAATCAATACCGCCAGACCCAACAGGTTAAACGTCAGGATCGCCAGCAGATATTGCCGCCAGTTCATCTCCTCGTTACGAATACCGCACAGCGGCCAAAGTATCGCGTCAACTCGGCCAACTACTGGCAACGGCCGCCCCTCGATCAGCCTGGCAAGCAGGGTGGATAACGGCTTCGCCAGTGCCATCAGCACGACGATAAAACCGCCAATCAGTAAAAACGCGCTGGAAGCCATCAGAATGCCTCCGCGTTAATCAGGGCATAAATCAGATAGCCGATTAACAGAAATACCAGCACCACGCCGGCCATTACACCTGCACTCACGATCCACCTCCATTGGGAAACAGGAATGCATCAAGGGTAAAAATTGGCGTGCAAAGATGTCGTAAAAAAACGGCCCGGCAGGTGTAAAAAAAGTATAAAAATCGAAAAGACCATTATTTAACTAATGGTTAGTAAAAATTTAACCATCCCGTAACTTAATTACAGAGAGAAATGTAAAGATCGGTGTTTCTGGTGATTTAAGTGGTCGGAGGAGTAGTAAAATTACAGCCAAAACGGTACTATTTTCATCAGATACAGATTCCCGGTGAATATTACCGGTCAGCTAAAAGGGGAGAAACTTATGTCTTTATACAAAAAATATCCTGCGCATCAGGTCTTCCTGCGTCGCGCTCTGGTCATCGTGGCAGGCATCGTTGCGCTGCCGGTGATGCTGCTGTGGAAAGACCGCGCGCGCTTCTACAGCTACCTGCACCGCGTCTGGTCGAAAACCAGTGAAAAACCGGTATGGATGGCCCAGTCTGAAGCCGCCGCCAGCGATTTTTATTGATCGCCATGTTACTGAGAAAACCGCCGATTGTTCGGCGGTTTTTTTATGTCTGCAACCTGGAGATAACCAGTAAACAAAATTGCTACACTTACTTCACGCATCAGTAAGGAGTAGCTATGGACGAGAAAATCCCGGTTGGTATCAGCGCCTGTTTGTCCGGGGAAAAAGTGCGTTTCGACGGCGGCCACAAACGGCTCGCTTTCGCGGTGGAAGATTTATCTCCGTGGGTTCGTTATGAGCCGGTCTGCCCGGAGATGGCGATTGGTCTACCGGTGCCGCGACCTGCGCTGCGCTTAGTCAAAGACGACACGGGTGATATTTCGCTGCGCTTTAGCGATAAGCGAGAAGGGGATTTAACGGCCGATATGGCGGAATTCTCCCATCAGCGCATCGCGCGCCTTTCCCACCTTTGCGGCTATATTGTCTGCGCCAAATCGCCCAGCTGCGGGATGGAGCGGGTACGGGTGTATGACAAAGACGGCAAAAACAACCGCAAAGCCGGGCGCGGAATTTTTACCGAAATCCTGATGCAGACCTTTCCCTGGCTACCGGTGGAAGAAGACGGAAGGCTGCACGATCCGGCGATCCGTGAAAATTTTGTCGAGCGGATTTACGCGCTCCATGAATTGAACCAACTGCGTGCCCAGGGGCTAACCCGGGGCGCGCTGATTGGCTTTCACAGCCGCTATAAATTGTTGCTGCTGGCTCATTCGCAGCAGCAGTATCGCGAGCTGGGGCGCTTCGTCGCCGCTATCGATCAATGGGACGATCTGGAGCAGTACTTCAATGCGTACCGTCAGCGCCTGATGACGCTGATGTCCTACCACGCCACCCGGCGTAATCACACCAACGTGCTGATGCACGTCCAGGGCTATTTCCGCCCGCATCTGAATGGCCGCCAGCGCCAGGAACTGGCAGAGCTGATTGACCGCTATCGCCAGGGCACCCAGCCGCTGTTAGCGCCCGTCACCCTGTTAAAACATTATCTGGCGGAATATCCTGACGGCTATCTGGAACAGCAGCGCTACTTCGATCCTTTCCCGGAGGCTTTGCGCCTGCGCTATGGCAATTAATTCAGGAGCTTTATGACCACCCATCTGGTCTGGTTTCGCGCCGATCTCCGCGTGAACGATAACCTTGCGCTCGCAGCGGCCTGCCGTCGCCACGAGGCCAGGGTGATGGGCCTGTTTATCGCTACCCCGCAGCAGTGGCGCGAACACAATCTCGCACCGCGCCAGGCGGCGTGGATACAGGCCCATCTCCATTCTCTGCAACAATCGCTGGCGGAAAAAGGTATACCCTTGACGGTGCTTGAGGTGGATGACTTTGCCGCCTCGGTAGATGCCCTGGAAAATTTTTGCGATGAGCACAATGTTGATGCGCTGTTCTACAACTACCAGTACGAACTGAACGAACGCCAGCGCGATGCCGCTGTGGAAAAGCGTCTCGGCGATACTCTGGTGTGCCAGGGCTTTGACGATTATGTATTGCTGGCACCCGGCAGCGTCACCACCGGCAATCATGAGATGTATAAAGTGTTTACTCCCTACAGCCGCGCCTTTATCAAACGGCTGCATGAGGGATTGCCGGAATGCGTTAAAGCGCCCGCCGTGCGGCAAAGCGGGCCGCTTGACACACCGGAACCGCTCATGCCGTTCGACTACCCGCAAACCGAGCTGGACGACGACGTATTCCCGGTGGGCGAGGCCGCTGCGCTCAACCGCCTGCGCCAGTTTTGCCGCCAGCCCGTAGCGGACTATGATCACAAACGGGACTATCCTGCCATTGACGGCACCAGCCGCGTGTCGCCGTGGCTGGCGATTGGCGTACTCTCGCCGCGCCAGTGCCTGCATCGCCTGCTGCACGAGCATCCTGAGGCGCTGTCGGGCGGGACCGGCGCGGTATGGCTTAACGAGCTGATCTGGCGTGAGTTTTATCTGCATGTTCTCGCGTACTGGCCCGGGTTATGCCGCTACCAGCCGTTTATCCGCTGGACTGACCGGGTGGCCTGGAATAATGACGACGCGCTGTTCACCGCCTGGTGCGAGGGCAAAACCGGCTACCCGATTGTTGATGCGGCTATGCGCCAGATGAATACCACGGGATGGATGCATAATCGTTTACGGATGATTACCGGCAGCTTTCTGGTCAAAGACTTACTTATCGACTGGCGGCGAGGGGAACGTTATTTTATGTCGCAGCTGGTAGACGGAATGCTGGCAGCCAATAACGGCGGCTGGCAATGGGTGGCCTCGACAGGGCATGATGCGGCACCGTGGTTTCGCATTTTCAACCCGACCACCCAGGGTGAACGCTTCGACCCGCAGGGGGATTTTGTGCGCCAGTGGCTGCCGGAATTACAAGACATTCCCGGTAAAGCGGTGCACCAACCCTGGCAGTGGGCGCAAAAGCAGGGGGTAACGATTGATTACCCGCAACCGATTGTTGAACATAAACAGGCGCGAGTCGCCACGCTCGCGGCATATGAAGCGGCGCGCAAACAGTAACAGGGAGCCATCATGAAAAATACCGAACTGGAAAAGCTGATTAATCAGCAGCTTAATAGCGCGGCCTTTAACGACTATGCCCCCAACGGCTTGCAGGTTGAAGGGCGCGAAAGCGTGCAAAAAATTATCACCGGCGTGACGGCAAGCCAGGCGCTGCTGGACGAAGCGGTTCGCCAGCAGGCGGATGCGGTGATTGTTCATCACGGCTATTTCTGGAAAGGCGAATCGCCGGTGATTAGCGGCATGAAGCGCCAGCGCCTGAAAACGCTGCTGGCCAACGATATCAACCTTTACGGCTGGCATCTGCCCTTAGACGCCCACCCGCAACTGGGGAATAACGCCCAGCTTGCCGCGCTGCTGGGCATTGAGGTCAAAGGCGAGATCGAACCGCTGGTGCCCTGGGGCGAACTGTCGATGCCGGTGCCGGGGCTGGAACTGGCGTCGTGGATTGAGGCGCGGCTTGGCCGCCGTCCGCTGTGGTCTGGCGATACCGGCCCTGCCGACGTGAAGCGCGTCGCCTGGTGCACCGGCGGTGGACAGAGCTTTATCGACAGCGCGGCGCGTTTTGGCGTTGACGCGTTTATCACCGGTGAAGTTTCCGAGCAAACCATTCATTCGGCGCGCGAGCAGGGGCTGCATTTCTATGCCGCAGGCCACCACGCCACCGAACGCGGCGGCATCCGCGCCCTGAGCGAGTGGTTGAACGAAACCACCGATCTTGATGTGACGTTTATCGACATCCCTAATCCAGCTTGAGTAAAGGTGAAACAGTGCAGCGAGCGCGGTGTTATTTGTTAGGAGAAAGCGCGGTGGTTCTGGAACTGGAGCCACCGGTCACCCTTGAAAGCCAACAGCGCATCTGGGGCCTGGTGCAGCGTCTGGCGGACGTACCAGCGGCGGTGGAAGTCATCCCGGGGATGAATAACCTCACCGTGACCTTACGCGATCCGGCCGCCTCGGCGTTGAATGCCATCGAGCGTTTGCAGCGCTGGTGGGAAGAGAGCGAGGCGGTGACGCTGGAATCACGGCTGATTGAGATCCCGGTGATTTACGGCGGCGAACACGGCCCGGACCTGGCGGAAGTGGCGCGTCATACCGGGCTCAGCGATCGCCAGGTCGTGGAGCGCCACGCAGAGGCCGATTACATCGTGTACTTTATCGGCTTCCAGCCGGGGTTCCCGTATCTGGGCGGGCTGCCCGCCAGCCTCGCCACGCCGCGCCGTGCCGAGCCGCGTCTTGAGGTGCCTGCCGGATCGGTGGGGATCGGCGGCGGCCAGACCGGGATCTATCCGTTACCGACGCCCGGTGGCTGGCAAATTATTGGCCGTACCGATCTGCGGTTGTTCGATCCGCAGCGACAGCCTGCCACGTTATTACAGCCCGGCGACCAGGTGCGTTTTGTGCCGTCTAAGGAGGGCGTGTGTTAGAGATTATTCGCGCAGGGATGAGCACCACGGTGCAGGATGGCGGGCGGCATGGCTTGCGTCAGGCGGGCATCAGCCGCTGCGGTGCGATGGATACCCCCGCGCTGCGCATCGCCAATTTGCTGGTGGGTAATGAGCCCGATATGGCGGCGTTGGAAATCACCCTCGGGCAATGCACCATCGCTTTTCATCAGGACGGCTGGTTCGCGTTAACCGGCGCGGCCTGCGGGGCAACCCTTGACGGTCACTCGGTCTGGACCGGCTGGCGCTTGCCGGTACGCGCGGGCCAGCAGCTCAAGCTGTTGTTGCCGAAGCGCGGGATGCGCAGCTATCTGGCGGTGGCGGGCGGCATCGATGTACCGAAAATCATGGGGTCGTACAGTACCGATTTAAAAGCCGGTTTTGGCGGGTTTGAAGGGCGCAGATTGCAGGACGGCGACCGTGTGCCGCTACGGCCGGCAACGCGCACATTCCTGCAAAGCCGTGGGGTACATCAACTGTTGTGGGGCAACCGCATCCGCGCGTTGCCAGGACCGGAGTACCATGAGTTTTCACCCGCCGCCCAGGAAGCGTTCTGGCGCGCGCCCTGGAAACTCAGCCCGCAGAGCAACCGCATGGGTTACCGGCTCAACGGGCACGTGCTGGAGCGCACCGATCCCCGTGAACTGGTTTCTCACGGCCTGTTGCCCGGCGTGGTGCAGGTGCCGCATAACGGCCAGCCCATCGTGCTGATGAATGACGCCCAGACCACCGGCGGCTACCCGCGCATCGCCTGCGTGATTGAGGCGGACATGTACAATCTCGCACAGTTGCGTCTTGGCGAGCCGCTGCATTTTGATCGTTGCACCCTTGAGGAAGCGCTGGAAGCGCGGACGCATCAGCAGCGTTACTTTGAGCAACTGGAATGGCGGCTGGCGAATGAAGATTGATTTAAACGCCGATCTCGGCGAAGGCTGCGGAAACGATAGCGCGCTGATGCCGCTGATTAGCTCGGCGAACATTGCCTGCGGTTTTCACGCGGGCGATGCCCGGACTATGCAGGAAAGCGTGCGGCTGGCGCTGGCCCACGGTGTCGCGATCGGCGCGCACCCGAGTTTTCCCGATCGGGAAAACTTTGGCCGCACCGCCATGCAGCTTCCTCCTGAAACCGTTTATGCGCAGATGCTTTACCAGATCGGCGCGCTGGCGGCTATCGTGCGCGCTGAAGGTGGCGGCCTGACGCACGTGAAGCCGCACGGCATGCTGTATAACCAGGCGGCGAAACAGCCGCCGTTGGCAGAGGCTATCGCCCGCGCGGTGAAAAGCCTCGATCCGGGCCTGATGCTGGTGGGGCTGGCGGGCAGTGAACTGATCCGCGCCGGGGAGCGCTACGGGTTAGCGACGCGGGAAGAGGTTTTTGCCGACAGGGGCTATCTGGCGGACGGCTCACTGGTGCCGCGCAGCGAGCCGGGGGCGCTGATTGAAGACGATGACGAGGCGGTTTCCCGCACGCTGGAGATGGTGCTGAATAGCCGGGTACAGAGCCGGGACGGCGTCTGGGCGACGGTGAATGCCCAGACGGTGTGCCTGCACGGCGACGGCGCGCACGCGCTGGCGTTTGCCCGTCGGCTGCGCGACGCGTTCGAACAGCGCCAGATCCACATCGGCGCTGACTAAACACCCGGCGCCCGCCACCCCTGGCGGGTGTTATAGCGACGCGGCGGCCCGTGCGGCGGTGTCGTAGAGCGACGAAATCGTGCGCAGCAGCTGCGCGGTGTCGCCAATTGACGGGCCTGGAATTCCGCTTTCTACCTGAATGGCAATCAGGCAGGCTTCACGCACGTCGCGGTATTTCATACACAGCGCTTTACCTTCCTCCGTGGTGTAGAAATAGAGTTCCTTTCCTACTTTCTCGCTGGTCACATAACCCGCTTTCACCAGCTTTTTCAGGGCATAGGTGACCACGTGGGTGTCCTCCACGTTCAGCACAAAGCAGATATCCGCCAATTTTTTCTTGCGATTCCGATGGTTAACATGATGGAGCAGCGAAACATCAAACGCCCCCATATCCGGTTCTCCGGCGGCGGTCATACAGCGCACCATCCACTTGTTAAAGGCGTTGCTGGTCATGATCAGCGCGTATTCCAGCTCTGATAATTCCGCGCAGCGTTCGGAAACCAGATGGCGCGAGGAGACGATACGACCCTCGGTAATATCGTCGTTTTGAATTGATGTGGCAGCGGTTTTCGAGGTCATAACTGTCCTTACACAATTGTGACTATTAGCAAAAAATATAACGGCGAACCGATAAAATAAAAACATTTTATTGATAAATTGTTTACATATTATGATCGTTCAGATATAGCTTTTTAACACAGATCTGCGCCGATGTTGCGCACTCACAGGGCCTGGCGCAAAACACAACATCGTTCGCCGCAATGCCCCACGCTTCGCCCCGTAGCGAAGTATTAAAAAAAGAGCCTTCGGCGTGCAACGCTCACTTTGGATAGGGTAAATGGTTATGGACAGTTCTACACTGTTACCGCTAATCGGGATACCGGTAGTGGTCATTGGTTTTGCTCTGCGTTTCAACCCGCTGCTGGTGGTGGTGGTCGCAGGGCTTGCCACAGGTCTGTTGGTCGGCATGGATTTCGGTATGCTGCTGGAAACCTTTGGCGAAAAATTTGTTAACAGCCGCTCGCTGGCAACGTTTATTTTGATCCTCCCGGTTATCGGCCTGCTGGAATATTACGGGCTGAAAGAGCGCGCCCAGGCCTGGGTAGCGAAAATCGCCAGCGCCACCTCGGCGCGTATTCTGATGCTCTACTTTGTGGCGCGTGAGGGGACCGCCGCGCTGGGGCTGATGTCGCTCGGCGGCCACGCGCAAACGGTGCGCCCGCTGCTGGCACCAATGGCGGAAGGCGCGGCGCTCAATGAATACGGCGAACTGCCGCAGCACATCCGCGACAAAATCAAAGCCCACGCCGCTGCGTGTGACAACATCGCCGTCTTCTTCGGCGAAGATATTTTCATCGCTTTCGGCGCGGTGCTGCTCATTGACGCCTTCCTGAAAGAGAACGGCATTCAGGGCATTGAACCGCTGCATATCGGCCTGTGGGCCATTCCTACCGCGATTGCTGCCCTGATTATTCATATGACGCGCCTGCTGCGCCTCGACGCCAGCATTCGTCGCGATGTGATGGCCTGGAAAGCCGGGCAGGGCACACAGGAGGTTGCGCAATGAGCACGCTGATTTCCATTAACCGCGTTTACTACCTGATCGGCTTTGTGGTGATGCTGCTGGTGATCATGACGCTGCGCGATCGCGGCAATCCTAAGCGTTTCACCACCGCGCTGTTCTGGTTCCTGTTCGGCGGGATTTTCCTGTTTGGCGATTTAATGGTGCAGGAGTTGGGTAAGTCTCTGGCTTACCGGATTATTGGCGGCTGCGTGATTGCCATCGCGTTACTGGCGGGCTTTGGGCTGGTGGGCAAAGGGCACTATAAAATGTCTACCGAGCCAGAGCGCGTCGCCTCGTCGAACCGGCTGAAAAACTGGCTGTTCTTACCGGCGCTGATGATCCCGGTGGTGACGGTGATTGGCACCCTGTTTTTAAAAGGCGTGTCGATTGGCGGCGTTTTCCTGCTCGACCAGAAACAGCTTACGCTGGCGGCGCTGTGCGTGGCCTGCGTCGCGGCAATCCTTATCGGATGGTGGCTGACGGGCGGGACGCCGCTGCACGCCATCCGCCAGTCCCGCCGCCTGGTGGATACCATTGGCTGGGCGGTGATCCTGCCGCAAATGCTCGCCATGCTGGGCGGGGTGTTTGTGGTGGCCAATACCGGCGACTCGGTGCAAAAAGTGGTCAGCCTGTTCGTTAACCCGGATAGCCGCTTTATGCTGGTGGTGATTTATTGCATCGGCATGGCGCTGTTTACCATGATTATGGGCAACGCCTTTGCCGCGTTCCCGGTGCTGAGCGCCGGTATCGCACTGCCGTTTTTGATTAATTACCACCACGGCGACCCGGCACCGCTACTGGCGATTGGCATGTATGCCGGTTACTGCGGCACGTTGATGACGCCGATGGCGGCGAATTTCAATATCGTCCCCGCCGCGCTGCTGGAGCTGAAAGATAAATACCAGGTGATTAAGATCCAGATCCCCACCGCTCTCACGCTGCTGGTGGTGAATGTCTTTTTAATGTATTTCCTCGTGTTTCGCTAAGCGCTGCGCGGTGATGACCTAAGGAGCTGTTATGGAATTAACCCAACATCAGGCTGAAGCTTTTGCCCGGATGCCGTTAACCTATTTGCGTCAGGAATACCCGAACCACATCATGCATCTGTTGAATGATGATGGCGATGTCCTGCCGCCGCGCAAGCTGCACCCTATTTTTTATGGCTGCTTTGACTGGCACTCGGCGGTGCACGGTTACTGGCTGCTGCTGCGCTGCGTGCGGCGCTATCCGGCGCTGTCGTGCCGCGAAGAAGTTATCGCGCTGTTTGATGAACACCTGACTGACGCCAATGTGGCGCAGGAACTGGCCTATTTTACCGCGCCGTTCCGGGCCTCGTTTGAGCGTCCGTATGGCTACGGCTGGCTGCTGGCGCTGGCCCAGGAACTCAGGCAATCCGCGCTTCCGCAGGCCGGGCGCTGGCATCAGACGCTGGAGCCGTTAACCCTGGATATTCGCGCCCGGCTTATCGATTATCTCAGCAAGCTAACCTATCCGATTCGCGTCGGCACCCATTACAATACCGCTTTCGCGCTGGCGCTGGGCCTGGATTACGCCCGCGCACTGGACGATAACGCCCTTGAACATGCCATTCTTGACGCGGCTAACCGTTTTTATCGCGCCGATAAGCAGTACCCGGCGCACTATGAACCGGGCGGTGATGAGTATATTTCCGGCGCGTTGACCGAAGCCCTGTTGATGAGCAACGTCGCGGATAACTTCCCGGCGTGGTTTGATGATTTCCTGCCGGATGTGGCGTCGGTTGCCGCGCTAATGAACCCGGCAGAAGTGAGCGATCGTACCGACCCAAAAATCGCCCACCTCGACGGGCTGAATCTCAGCCGCGCCTGGTGCATGAAGCGTATTGCTAACGCCTTGCCGGAAAGCCATGCGGCGCAGCAGCCGCTTAAGGATGCGGTGGCGCGCCATCTGGCGGCAAGCGTAGAACACGTGGTGGGTAGCCACTACAGCGGCGGCCACTGGCTGGCCAGTTTCGCGCTGCTGGCGCTGGAGTAAGGATATCCCATGCCAGAAGGCCCGGAAATTCGCCGCGCGGCAGACAAACTGGAACAAGCCGTGGCAGGCAAGCCGCTGACTCACGTCTGGTTTGCCTTTCCCGAATTGAAAAGCTACGAAACGGCGCTGGTGGGCCAGCGGGTGGAGCGGCTGGAAACGCGCGGCAAAGCGCTGCTCACGCACTTCTCTAACGGCCTGACGCTTTACAGCCACAACCAGCTTTACGGGGTGTGGCGCGTAGTGAAGGCGGGGGAGCACCCGCAAACCACCCGCAGCCTGCGTGTCCGGCTGGAAACCGAAGACGCCGCCGTGCTGCTTTACAGCGCGTCCGATATTGAGATGCTGGACGCAGATGGCGTTGCGGCGCATGCGTTTTTGCAGCGGGTCGGGCCCGACGTACTGGATATGACGCTAACGGTAGAAGAGGTTAAAGCGCGGCTGTTGAGCCCGCGTTTTTGCCGCCGCCAGTTAAGCGGCCTGCTGCTGGACCAGGCGTTTCTGGCGGGGTTGGGCAACTATCTGCGGGTAGAAATACTCTGGCAGGCCCAGCTTGCGCCGCGCCATAAGGCGGTGGAATTAACCGAGCCTCAACTGGACGCGCTCGCCGCCGCTTGTCTTTCGATACCCCGCCTCTCATACCAAACGCGCGGGCAGGGGGATGAAAACACGCACCACGGGGCGTTGTTCCGCTTTGAAGTGTTTCATCGCGCCGGGAAAAAATGCCGGCGCTGCGGGGAAATCATTGAAAAGACGACGCTCTCTTCGCGCCCCTTTTACGGGTGCCCCGGATGCCAGCAATAAAAAAACGCGCCCTGAGGCGCGTTTTTCACATCGGCAAAAATTAACGTTTTTCCAAATCGGATTTGAAATCGCGTTGTTCGTAGCCGGTGTAAAGCTGACGCGGACGGGCGATTTTGATGCCGTCGTCGTGCATTTCGTTCCAGTGCGCAATCCAGCCCACAGTACGCGCCATCGCGAAGATAACGGTAAACATGGAAGACGGAATGCCCATGGCTTTCAGGATAATGCCGGAGTAGAAATCGACGTTCGGGTACAGCTTACGTTCGATGAAGTACGGGTCGTTGAGCGCGATGTGCTCAAGTTCCATCGCCACTTCCAGCAGATCGTCCTTGGTGCCCAGCTCTTTCAGCACTTCGTGGCAGGTTTCACGCATCACGGTCGCGCGCGGGTCATAGTTCTTGTAGACACGGTGACCGAAGCCCATCAGACGGAACGAATCGTTTTTGTCTTTGGCGCGGCGGATAAATTCCGGGATGTGCTTAACGGAGCTGATCTCTTCCAGCATTTTCAGCGCGGCTTCGTTCGCACCGCCGTGCGCGGGTCCCCACAGGGACGCGATGCCCGCAGCGATACAGGCGAACGGGTTAGCGCCTGAAGAGCCCGCGGTACGCACGGTAGAGGTCGACGCGTTCTGCTCATGGTCGGCGTGCAGGATCAGAATACGGTCCATAGCGCGCTCAAGCACCGGGTTCACCTCGTAAGGCTCGCACGGCGTAGAGAACATCATGTTAAGGAAATTGCCGGAGTAGGAAAGGTCGTTGCGTGGGTAAACGAAAGGTTGGCCGATCGAATACTTGTAACACATCGCCGCCATAGTCGGCATTTTTGACAGCAGACGGAACGCGGCGATTTCACGGTGACGCGGGTTATTCACGTCCAGGGAATCGTGGTAGAACGCCGCCAGCGCACCGGTGATACCACACATCACCGCCATCGGATGGGAATCACGACGGAACGCATGGAACAGACGGGTGATCTGCTCATGGATCATGGTGTGGCGGGTAACGGTGGTTTTGAATTCCTGGTACTCAGCCTGGGTCGGTTTTTCGCCGTACAGCAGGATGTAGCACACTTCAAGATAGGTGGATTCGGTGGCTAACTGGTCAATCGGGAAACCGCGATGCAGCAGGATGCCTTCGTCACCATCGATAAAAGTGATTTTGGATTCGCAAGATGCGGTGGAGGTAAAACCGGGGTCGTACGTGAAAACACCTTTAGAACCAAGACTACGGATATCAATTACATCCTGACCGAGTGTGCCATGTAGCACATCCAGTTCAATAGCAGTGTCACCGTTGTAGGTGATGTTCGCTTTTTTGTCAGCCATTTACGGTCTCCTTAGCGCCTTATTGCTTAAGACCGCTACTCAACCCCATTACTTTCATTCCTAACCGTCATGTTGTCAGTTTGTTGTATGGCGCACATCTCTGTTTCAGAGGGAGAAACCAGGGTACAGAGCGCTCAGTGGCTTGCAGACAACGGTTCGAATTAGGGCGAAATTACAGTAAATCAGGAAGTTAGCAGTCAGTATTCATAAAATCTATATATCACTAATACCGGGCTAAATTACTCTGGTCAATACCGATCACTGTTACATAACTTATTGTCAGGTGAAAGTGTGACCTCATAACTTTTGCGAATTATATGACTTCTTCGGTGATGGTTGTAACAATTTTGTTTAATATTTGTCAAATCAGATGATTAAATTTTAAAATAATGTTTGTATCGTGATCCTGGTCACTGTTTCGACTAAAACCCGACAAACTGTATGTAGGTTAATTGTAATGATTTTGTGAACAACCTATACTGCCGCCAGGTCTCCGGAATACCCTGCACCGAGAGCCACCCAGCGTAGTAACCCGTCGTTTTAAAACAGGAAGTTGATGTTTTTGCATGACGCAGAGTTATAGAAAGTCACGCTGTCTGACCCGCCTGCAGACCCGGAGGAAGGAATAATAAGAACAGCATGTGGGCGCTATTCATGATAAAAAACGCGAAAAAACAAAGACCTGTTAACTTGGATCTGCGAACGATCCGGTTTCCTGTTACCGCAATTGCTTCCATCCTCCATCGCGTATCCGGCGTGATCACATTTGTGGCTGTCGGCATTCTGCTCTGGTTGCTGGGGGTCTCGCTCTCCTCTCCTGAAGGTTTCCAGACGGCATCAGCCATCATGGATAGCTTTTTTGTTAAATTCATTATGTGGGGCATTCTCACCGCGCTGGCGTATCACGTCGTCGGCGGCGTTCGCCACATGCTGATGGATGTCGGCTACCTGGAAGAGACTTTCGAGACCGGGAAGCGTACCGCAAACCTTTCTTTCATCATTACTGTCGTGCTTTCACTTCTCGCAGGAGTTCTCGTATGGTAAGCAACGCCTCCGCATTAGGACGCAATGGCGTACATGACTTCATTCTGGTTCGTGCGACTGCCATCGTCCTGACGCTGTACATCATCTACATGGTTGGCTTCTTCGCTGTGACCGGCGACCTGACCTGGGCGATCTGGACCGGCTTCTTCTCTTCCGCTTTCACCAAAGTGTTCACCCTGCTGGCGCTGTTTTCCGTATTGATCCATGCCTGGATTGGCATGTGGCAGGTGTTGACCGACTACGTTAAACCTCTGGCGCTGCGTATGCTGCTGCAATTAGCGATTGTGATCGCACTGTTGGTTTACGTCATTTATGGATTCGTTGTGGTGTGGGGTGTCTAATGAATTTGCCAGTCAGAGAGTTTGATGCGGTTGTGATTGGTGCCGGTGGCGCAGGTATGCGCGCGGCGCTGCAAATTTCCCAGAGCGGCCAGACCTGTGCGCTGCTCTCTAAAGTATTCCCGACCCGTTCCCACACAGTATCCGCTCAGGGCGGCATTACCGTTGCACTCGGTAATACCCATGAAGATAACTGGGAATGGCACATGTACGATACCGTCAAGGGTTCCGACTATATCGGCGACCAGGACGCGATCGAATATATGTGTAAGACCGGCCCGGAAGCGATTCTCGAGCTGGAGCATATGGGCCTACCGTTCTCCCGTCTGGACGATGGCCGTATCTATCAACGTCCGTTTGGCGGCCAGTCGAAAAACTTCGGCGGCGAGCAGGCGGCACGTACCGCAGCGGCGGCTGACCGTACCGGCCATGCGCTGTTGCACACCCTGTATCAACAGAACCTGAAAAACCACACCACTATTTTCTCCGAATGGTATGCGCTGGATCTGGTGAAAAACCAGGATGGCGCGGTGGTGGGTTGCACCGCACTGTGCATCGAAACCGGTGAAGTGGTTTACTTCAAAGCCCGCGCGACCGTGCTGGCGACCGGCGGAGCAGGCCGCATTTACCAGTCCACCACTAACGCCCATATCAACACCGGCGACGGCGTCGGCATGGCGCTGCGCGCAGGCGTGCCGGTGCAGGACATGGAAATGTGGCAATTCCACCCGACCGGTATCGCGGGCGCGGGGGTTCTGGTGACGGAAGGCTGCCGTGGTGAAGGCGGCTACCTGTTGAACAAACACGGCGAACGCTTTATGGAGCGTTATGCGCCGAACGCCAAAGACCTGGCGGGCCGTGACGTGGTGGCGCGTTCCATCATGATCGAAATCCGTGAAGGTCGCGGCTGTGACGGTCCGTGGGGCCCGCACGCCAAACTGAAACTCGACCACCTGGGTAAAGAGGTTCTGGAATCCCGCCTGCCGGGCATCCTCGAACTGTCGCGCACCTTCGCGCACGTTGACCCGGTCAAAGAGCCGATCCCGGTTATCCCGACCTGCCATTACATGATGGGCGGTATTCCGACCAAAGTAACCGGCCAGGCGCTGACCGTGAACGCGCAGGGCGAAGACGTGGTGATTCCGGGCCTGTTTGCGGTAGGCGAAATCGCCTGCGTATCGGTGCACGGCGCCAACCGTCTGGGCGGCAACTCGCTGCTTGACCTGGTGGTATTTGGCCGCGCGGCGGGCCTGCATTTGCAGGAATCCATCGCCGAACAGGGCGCACTGCGTGATGCCAGCGACTCTGACATCGACGCGTCCCTGGCCCGTCTCAACCGCTGGAACAACAACCGCAGCGGCGAAGACCCGGTGGTTATCCGTAAAGCGCTTCAGGAATGCATGCAGCATAACTTCTCGGTATTCCGCGAAGGCGATGCCATGGCGAAAGGCCTGGAGCAACTGAAAGCGATCCGCGAACGTCTGCAAAACGCCCGTCTGGACGACACCTCCAGCGAATTCAATACCCAGCGCGTTGAGTGCCTGGAGCTGGATAACCTGATGGAAACCGCGTATGCGACGGCGGTATCTGCGAATTTCCGCACCGAGAGCCGTGGCGCACACAGCCGTTTCGACTATCCGGAACGTGATGATGCGAACTGGTTGTGCCACAGCTTGTACTTGCCAGAGACGGAATCCATGACGCGCCGTAGCGTTAATATGGAGCCGAAACTGCGTCCGGCGTTCCCGCCGAAAGTGCGTTCCTACTAATCGCGGAGACAGGCAGATGAAACTTGAATTTTCTATTTATCGCTACAACCCGGATGTAGACGACGCGCCGCATATGCAGGATTACACCCTGGAAGGGGAAGAAGGGCGCGACATGATGCTGCTGGATGCGCTTATCCAGCTGAAAGAAAAAGATCCGACTCTCGCGTTCCGCCGCTCCTGCCGTGAAGGGGTGTGTGGTTCCGATGGCCTGAACATGAACGGCAAAAATGGTCTGGCGTGCATCACGCCGATCTCCGCCCTGGGCAACGGAAAACAGAAGATTGTGATCCGTCCCCTGCCGGGCTTGCCGGTGGTGCGTGATTTGGTGGTAGACATGGGGCAATTCTATACTCAATATGAGAAGATTAAGCCTTACTTGTTGAATAATGGACAAAATCCACCCGCTCGCGAACATTTGCAGATGCCGGATCAGCGCGAAAAACTGGATGGACTCTATGAGTGTATTCTGTGCGCCTGCTGCTCGACATCCTGCCCATCGTTCTGGTGGAACCCGGATAAGTTTATCGGCCCGGCAGGTCTGCTTGCTGCGTATCGCTTCCTGATTGACAGCCGTGATACTGAAACCGATAACCGTCTGGATAATTTGAGCGATGCTTTCAGCGTATTCCGCTGCCACAGCATTATGAATTGCGTCAGTGTCTGCCCTAAAGGGCTGAACCCGACCAAGGCGATTGGTCATATCAAGACCATGCTGTTGCAACGCAGCGCATAACAAAACGCGCCCGGTAAGCGGTGTTTACCGGGCAAAATGGGCGGTTAGCGCTATGCTTTCCGCCAGTGCAGGAAACCTTTAAAAACTGCCGCGTTGACAGTTTTTAAAGGTTCCTTACCGGGCCACTAAGAGCCCAAAAAGTGAACCCTGGTACTACGTACAAACCCAGTACGTTGTAGTTATCCATGGCGAAATAAGCATAAGATGCTTAAGGGATCACGATGCAGAACGGCGCAATGAAAGCCTGGCTGGACTCTTCTTATCTCTCTGGTGCGAACCAGAGCTGGATAGAACAGCTCTATGAAGACTTCTTAACCGATCCTGATTCAGTGGACGCCCACTGGCGCTCCATGTTCCAGCAGTTGCCTGGCACCGGGGCTAAACCGGATCAATTCCATTCCAAAACACGTGATTATTTCCGCCGCCTGGCGAAGGATGCCTCACGTTACACCTCCTCAGCCGTCGACCCTGACGCCGGCGTGAAACAGGTCAAAGTCCTGCAACTGATTAACGCCTGGCGTTTCAGAGGCCACCAGCACGCCAACCTCGATCCGCTGGGATTGTGGCAGCAAGAGCGTGTTGCGGACCTGGATCTTGCCTTCCACAATCTGAGCGAAGCGGATTTGCAGGAAACCTTTAACGTCGGCTCGTTTGCTGGCGGCAAAGACACCATGAAACTCGCCGATTTGATCGACGCCCTGAAACAGACTTACGGCGGCTCGATCGGTGCAGAGTACATGCATATTACCTCCACCGAAGAGAAGCGTTGGATCCAGCAGCGCATCGAATCTGTGATCGGCCACGCCAGCTTTAAAGCGGAAGAGAAGAAACGCTTCCTGAATGAGCTGACCGCAGCCGAAGGCCTTGAGCGTTATCTGGGCGCGAAATTCCCTGGCGCGAAACGCTTCTCGCTGGAAGGCGGCGACGCGCTGATCCCGATGCTTAAAGAGATGATTCGCCACGCGGGCAACAGCGGCACGCGTGAAGTGGTGCTGGGTATGGCGCACCGCGGTCGTCTTAACGTGCTGGTTAACGTGCTGGGTAAAAAACCGCAGGATCTGTTTGACGAGTTCGCGGGCAAACATAAAGAACACCTCGGCACCGGCGACGTGAAATACCACATGGGCTTCTCGTCAGATATCGAAACCGAAGGCGGCCTGGTTCACCTGGCGCTGGCGTTTAACCCGTCGCACCTGGAAATCGTCAGCCCGGTGGTGATCGGATCGGTGCGCGCCCGTCTGGATCGCCTTGACGAGCCGAGCAGCAATAAAGTCCTGCCGATCACCATTCACGGCGACGCCGCAGTAACCGGCCAGGGCGTGGTGCAGGAAACCCTGAACATGTCCAAAGCGCGGGGTTACGAAGTGGGCGGTACCGTTCGCATCGTGATCAACAACCAGGTGGGCTTTACCACCTCTAACCCGCTGGACGCGCGTTCCACCCCGTATTGCACCGACATCGGCAAGATGGTTCAGGCACCGATTTTCCACGTTAACGCGGATGACCCGGAAGCGGTGGCTTTCGTGACCCGTCTGGCGCTGGATTTCCGTAACACCTTCAAGCGCGATGTGTTCATCGACCTGGTGTGCTACCGCCGTCACGGCCATAACGAAGCCGACGAGCCGAGCGCAACCCAGCCGCTGATGTACCAGAAAATCAAAAAACACCCGACGCCGCGTAAAATCTACGCTGACAAGCTGGAGCAGGAAAACGTTGCGACGCTGGAAGACGCGACCGAGATGGTTAACCTTTACCGCGATGCGCTGGATGCCGGCGAGTGCGTGGTGAAAGAGTGGCGTCCGATGAACATGCATTCATTCACCTGGTCGCCGTACCTCAACCACGACTGGGACGAAGCGTACCCGAACAAAGTCGACATGAAGCGCCTGCAAGAGCTGGCAAAACGCATCAGCACCGTGCCCGACACGATTGAAATGCAATCCCGCGTCGCCAAAATCTACGGCGACCGCCAACTGATGGCTAACGGCGAAAAACCGTTCGACTGGGGCGGGGCGGAAACGCTGGCGTATGCGACTCTGGTTGATGAAGGCATTCCGATTCGTCTGTCAGGCGAAGACTCAGGTCGCGGCACCTTCTTCCACCGTCACGCGGTGATCCACAACCAGACCAACGGCTCGACCTGGACGCCGCTGTCGCACGTGCATAACGGCCAGGGTCCGTTCCGCGTCTGGGACTCCGTGCTCTCTGAAGAAGCGGTGCTGGCGTTTGAATACGGTTACGCCACCGCAGAACCGCGCACCCTGACCATCTGGGAAGCGCAGTTCGGTGACTTCGCCAACGGCGCGCAAGTGGTTATTGACCAGTTCATTTCGTCTGGCGAGCAGAAATGGGGCCGTATGTGCGGTCTGGTGATGCTGCTGCCGCACGGTTACGAAGGCCAGGGCCCAGAGCACTCCTCCGCGCGTCTGGAACGTTATCTGCAACTGTGCGCTGAGCAGAACATGCAGGTGTGCGTACCGTCCACCCCGGCGCAGGTTTACCACATGCTGCGCCGCCAGGCGTTGCGCGGTATGCGCCGTCCGCTGGTGGTGATGTCGCCGAAATCCCTGCTGCGCCACCCGCTGGCCGTCTCGACGCTTGACGAACTGGCGAACGGCGCGTTCCTGCCGGCAATGGGTGAAATTGACGAGCTGGACCCGAAAGCAGTGAAACGCGTGGTGCTCTGTTCAGGTAAAGTCTATTACGACTTACTGGAACAGCGCCGTAAGAACGATCAGAAAGATGTCGCCATTGTGCGTATCGAACAGCTTTATCCTTTCCCGGTCCAGGCCGTACAGGAAGTCTTAAAGCCATACGCGCATGTACATGATTTTGTCTGGTGTCAGGAAGAGCCATTAAACCAGGGCGCCTGGTATTGCAGCCAGCACCATTTCCGCGAAGTGATTCCGTTTGGTTCTGCACTGCGTTACGCAGGCCGCCCGGCCTCCGCCTCTCCGGCGGTAGGATATATGTCCGTTCACCAGAAGCAGCAGCAAGATCTGGTCAATGACGCGCTGAACGTCGATTAATTAAAGGATAAATAATGAGTAGCGTAGATATTCTTGTCCCTGACCTGCCTGAATCCGTTGCCGATGCAACTGTCGCCACCTGGCATAAAAAACCGGGTGATGCGGTAACCCGCGACGAGGTTCTGGTAGAAATCGAAACTGACAAAGTGGTTCTGGAAGTTCCGGCATCGGCGGACGGCATTCTGGACGCAGTACTGGAAGAAGAGGGCACCACCGTGACCTCTCGCCAGATCCTGGGTCGCCTGCGTGAAGGTAACAGCGCAGGTAAAGAAAGCGGCGCGAAAGCAGAAGCGAAGGAATCGACTCCGGCCCAGCGTCAGCAGGCCTCACTCGAAGAACAAAACAACGATGCCCTCAGCCCGGCGATCCGTCGCCTGCTGGCGGAGCACTCGCTGGAAGCCAGCGACATCAAAGGCACCGGCGTCGGCGGCCGTCTGACCCGTGAAGACGTAGAAAAACACCTGGCGAAAGCCGGTAAAGCCGATGCGCAGAAAGCGCCAGAGCCCACTGCCAGCGCACAGCCGCAGCCGCAGTTGGCTGGCCGCTCTGAAAAACGCGTGCCGATGACCCGTCTGCGTAAGCGTGTGGCCGAGCGTCTGCTGGAAGCGAAAAACTCCACCGCCATGCTCACCACGTTTAACGAAGTGAACATGAAGCCGATTATGGATCTGCGTAAGCAGTACGGCGACGCGTTCGAAAAACGTCACGGCATCCGTCTGGGCTTTATGTCCTTCTACGTGAAAGCTGTGGTTGAAGCGCTGAAACGCTACCCGGAAGTGAACGCCTCTATCGATGGCGAAGACGTGGTGTATCACAACTACTTCGATGTCAGCATGGCGGTTTCCACGCCGCGCGGCCTGGTGGCCCCGGTGCTGCGTGACGTTGACGCGCTGGGCATGGCAGACATCGAAAAACGCATCAAAGAACTGGCTGTGAAAGGGCGCGACGGCAAACTGACCGTGGAAGACCTGACCGGCGGTAACTTCACCATCACCAACGGTGGTGTGTTCGGCTCCCTGATGTCTACGCCGATCATCAACCCGCCGCAGAGCGCGATCCTCGGTATGCACGCCATTAAAGATCGCCCGATGGCAGTAGACGGCAAAGTTGAGATCCTGCCGATGATGTACCTGGCGCTCTCTTACGATCACCGCCTGATCGATGGCCGCGAATCCGTAGGCTTCCTGGTGGCGATTAAAGAGTTGCTGGAAGATCCGACCCGTCTGCTGTTGGACGTGTAGAGCCAATGCATAAGGCCCGCTGGCGTTGCTGGCGGGCTGATAAACATCACCTGCCCTGTGGTTGAGCGTAGATTCAACGACAGGTTTACCTGAAGGATGGATAGAACACATGAACTTACACGAATATCAGGCGAAACAACTGTTTGCCAGATCTGGCTTGCCGGCACCGGTGGGTTACGCCTGTAATACCCCGCGTGAAGCAGAAGAGGCAGCGTCCAAAATCGGCGCAGGCCCGTGGGTCGTCAAATGCCAGGTTCACGCTGGCGGCCGCGGTAAAGCGGGCGGTGTGAAAGTGGTTAACAGCAAAGAAGAAATTCGCGCATTTGCTGAGCAGTGGCTGGGCAAACGCCTGGTGACCTACCAAACAGACGCTAACGGCCAGCCGGTTAACCAGATCCTGGTTGAAGCCGCGACCGATATCGATAAAGAGCTGTACCTGGGCGCGGTTGTTGACCGCAGCACCCGTCGCGTGGTGTTTATGGCCTCCACCGAAGGCGGCGTAGAAATCGAAACCGTGGCGGAGAAAACCCCTCACCTGATCCACAAAATGCCTCTCGATCCGCTGACCGGCCCGATGCCGTATCAGGGACGCGAACTGGCGTTCAAACTGGGTCTGGAAGGGAAACAAATTCAGCAGTTCACCAAGATCTTTATGGGTCTGGCGAATATTTTCCTTGAGCGCGACCTGGCGCTGATTGAAATCAACCCGCTGGTGATCACGAAGCAGGGCGATCTGGTGTGCCTCGATGGCAAACTGGGCGCTGACGGCAACGCGTTGTTCCGCCAGCCGGATCTGCGTGAAATGCGCGACCACAGTCAGGAAGATGCCCGCGAAGCGCACGCTGCGCAGTGGGAACTGAACTACGTGGCGCTGGACGGCAACATCGGCTGCATGGTTAACGGCGCAGGCCTGGCGATGGGCACCATGGACATCGTTAAGCTGCACGGCGGCGAACCGGCTAACTTCCTCGACGTGGGCGGCGGTGCGACCAAAGAGCGCGTTACCGAAGCGTTCAAAATCATTCTGTCCGATGAGAAAGTGAAAGCCGTTCTGGTGAACATTTTCGGCGGTATCGTGCGTTGCGATCTGATTGCCGACGGTATTATCGGCGCAGTAGAAGAAGTGGGCGTTAACGTGCCGGTAGTGGTTCGTCTGGAAGGGAACAACGCGGAGTTGGGCGCACAGCGTCTGGCTGACAGCGGCCTGAATATTATTGCAGCGAAAAGTCTGACGGATGCAGCTCAGCAGGTTGTTGCCGCAGTGGAGGGGAAATAATGTCTGTTTTAATCGATAAAAACACCAAGGTAATCTGCCAGGGCTTTACCGGCAGCCAGGGGACCTTCCACTCCGAGCAGGCGATTGCTTACGGCACCCAGATGGTTGGCGGCGTGACGCCAGGCAAAGGCGGCACCACCCACCTCGGCCTGCCGGTGTTTAACACCGTGCGTGAAGCGGTAGAAGCCACTGGCGCGACCGCCTCTGTTATCTACGTTCCGGCACCGTTCTGCAAAGACTCCATCCTGGAAGCTATCGATGCGGGCATTAAGCTTATCATCACTATCACCGAAGGCATCCCGACCCTGGATATGCTGACCGTGAAAGTGAAGCTGGACGAAGCAGGTGTGCGTATGATCGGGCCGAACTGCCCGGGCGTAATCACCCCAGGAGAATGCAAAATCGGCATCATGCCGGGCCACATTCATAAGCCGGGCAAAGTGGGCATTGTGTCCCGCTCTGGCACCCTGACCTATGAAGCGGTTAAACAGACCACCGATTACGGCTTCGGCCAGTCCACCTGCGTGGGCATCGGCGGCGACCCGATCCCGGGCTCTAACTTCATCGACATCCTGAAACTGTTCCAGGAAGATCCGCAGACCGAAGCGATCGTGATGATCGGCGAAATCGGCGGCAGCGCTGAAGAAGAAGCGGCGGCGTACATCAAAGATCACGTGACCAAACCGGTTGTCGGCTATATCGCTGGCGTGACCGCGCCGAAAGGCAAACGTATGGGCCACGCGGGCGCGATTATCGCGGGCGGTAAAGGTACGGCGGATGAGAAATTCGCTGCGCTGGAAGCGGCAGGCGTGAAAACCGTTCGCAGCCTGGCTGATATCGGTGAAGCGCTGAAATCAGTTCTGTAAAATACCGTGCCCCTCGTTACGGCGGGGGCCGGAATAATAAATAAAATATTCGACATGGTTGGCCACCCTGGGGTGGCCTTTTTTAATGCTGGCGCCGGGCGACCAGGGTGAATTTATAATCGTCGCTCTTAAAGATATTCCGGCTGTATTCAAACACTCTGCCGTCTTTCAAAAAGCCGCGTGACACTTTCTCAAGCGTCGGGCGCGCCGGGTCAATACTCAACGCTTTTGCCACGTCCTGAGTCGGTATCACCGCCAGAATTTCCTGCTCGCTGCGGTCGATCACCATCTTCTTTACCGCTTCAATATAATGATATTTGGATTTTTCCATCACTTCCCAGGTGAGATCCGGGAACAGCGCCAGCGGCATCCAGGTCTCCTCCAGCGTTACCGGCTTTTGCTTAATAAAACGCAGCCGCTTAACGTGCCAAACCTTATCGGTTTCGGTGAGATTCAACTGCCCGGCGAGGTGCGGCTCTGGATTAATCACTTCGAACGTTAATACTTCGCTGTGGGTTTCCACGTTCCGGTCGGCCAGTTTCTCGTAAAAGCTGGTGAGCTGGTAAATGTCGTAATGGACACGTTCCTCTTTTACATAGGTGCCGCTGCCCTGGATACTCTCAATCACATTCTGTTCGGTAAGCTGTTTCAGCGCCTGGCGCACCGTAACGCGGCTGACGCCAAACTGCGCCTGCAATGCCGATTCGGTGGGCAGCGCATCGCCGGGGTTTAACTGCCCTTGTTCAATCTGTTGCCCAATCGCATCCGCAATCTGGCGATACATCGGCTTCTGCGCCATCTCCAACTCCCGATTAATACCATTCCCACACGATTTAACGATTCTGGCAGATCGCGAGCAATAGTAAACAATACAAATATAATACAAATTATCCTTAAATTGAAATTGATCACATAAAGGTATTATCCGATCTGTCAGGATAGTTACCCGCGGCACCTGACGCCGCGAGTCACTCTGAGCGAGGCACGTATGGACCTGACCGCGTTAACCCATCCTGGCTGCATTTTTCTGCGCCAAACTTTTTCCGATCGCGATCAGGCGTTACGGAAGCTGGCAGAGAGCCTGATGCAGCAGGGAAAATTGCAGGATGTGGATCTGTTTTTGACTGATGTGATGGCGCGTGAGGCGCAGGGCCCAACGGCATTAGGCGAAGGGCTGGCGGTACCGCACGGCAAATCGTCGGCAGTCACGGCTGCCAGTTTTGCGCTGGCGACCCTCGCAGAGCCGCTTGCCTGGCAAGGCGTGGATGGCGATGAGCAGGTGAACCTGATTATTCTGCTGGCGATCCCGCCCCAGGAAGCGGGCACCACGCATATGCAACTGCTGACCGGGCTTACCTCCCGGCTGGTGGATGACGATGTCCGCGAGCAACTGCTAGCGGCAACGCGCCCGGAACAGGTATTCGCACTGCTGAATGCGCAGCCGGAAGATGAACCTGTCGCACCGCAACCGGATCAGCAGAAGCCAACCCTCGTCTGCGTTACTGCCTGCCCGGCGGGCATCGCCCATACCTTTATGGCGGCGGAATACCTGGAAAAAGCCGGACGCCAGTTGGGCATCAACGTACATGTCGAAACCCAGGGGGCAAACGGCATCGAAGGGCGGCTGACGGCGCAACAGCTGCGTGATGCCCACGCGTGTATCTTTGCCGCAGAAGTGGCGGTGAAAGAAGCCGAACGCTTTGCGCATCTGCCGTGTTTATCCGTGCCGGTTGCTGAGCCGATCCGCCGCGCGCCGGAACTGCTCCAGCAGGCGCTGGCCCTTGAGCCGCTGGCAGTGAAGCAACGCCCCGTATCTTCACAGTCTGCCGCGCGCGGCGTTAAAGCAGAGCTTAAGCAGGCGCTGCTGAGCGGCATTTCCTACGCCGTGCCGTTGATTGTGGCAGGGGGAACGGTGCTGGCGGTGGCCGTGCTGCTGGCGCAGATCCTCGGTCTTCAGCACCTGTTTGATTTAGAGAACTCGTGGCTGTGGATGTACCGCAAGCTGGGCGGCGGCATGCTCGGCACGCTGATGGTCCCGGTGCTGGCAGCCTATACCGCGTATTCCCTGGCGGATAAGCCGGCGTTAGCGCCCGGCTTTGCGGCCGGGCTCGCCGCCAACATGATCGGCGCAGGTTTCCTCGGCGGCGTGGCGGGCGGCCTGATCGCCGGTTATCTGATGCGCTGGGTCAAACGCCATATCCGTCTGTCCAGCCAGTTCAACGGCTTCCTGACTTTTTATCTCTACCCGGTGATCGGCACGTTAGTGGCGGGCAGCCTGATGCTGTTTGTGATTGGCGGGCCGGTAGCCTGGCTTAATAACGGATTGACCCAGTGGCTGAACGGCCTTTCTGGCACCAACGCGCTGCTGCTCGGGGCGATTATCGGTTTTATGTGCTCATTCGATTTGGGCGGCCCGGTGAACAAAGCCTCTTACGCGTTCTGCCTGGGGGCAATGGCTAACGGTGTGTTTGGCCCGTACGCCATTTTCGCGTCGGTAAAAATGGTATCGGCGTTCACAGTCACCGCCTCGACGCTGATTGCGCCGCGTCTGTTTAAACAGTTTGAAATCGAAACCGGGAAATCCACCTGGCTGCTGGGGCTGGCGGGCATCACTGAGGGGGCGATCCCGATGGCGATTGAAGATCCGCTGCGGGTTATTGGTTCCTTCGTGCTGGGGTCGATGGCGACCGGTGCCATTGTGGGGGCAATGCATGTCGGCCTGTCGACCCCTGGCGCGGGGATCTTCTCCCTGTTTTTACTGCACGACGGTGGATTTGGCGGCGTGATTGCGGCGGCGGGCTGGTTCGGCGCGGCGCTGGTCGGCACGGCGATTTCCACCACGATTTTACTGCTCTGGCGTCGTCATGCGGTAAAGCATGGCAAGTATGACGTCTGCGCTGAGACTGAATAAAAGGAAACCACGATGAAAGCGGTATCGCGCGTTCACATTACGCCTCATATGCATTGGGATCGGGAGTGGTATTTCACCACCGAAGAGTCCCGGATATTGCTGGTCAACAATATGGAGGAGATCCTCGCCCGGCTGGAGCAGGACCCGGACTATCCGTTCTACGTGCTCGACGGCCAGACGGCAATCCTCGAAGATTATTTCGCAGTTAAACCGGAGAACCGCCAGCGGGTTAAAGCGCTGGTCGAGGCGGGAAAACTGATTATCGGCCCGTGGTATACCCAGACCGACACCACTATCGTGGCGGGTGAATCGATTGTCCGTAACCTGATGTACGGCCTGCGCGACTGCCGGGAATTCGGCGAGCCAATGATGATTGGTTACCTGCCGGACTCTTTTGGCATGTCGGGCCAGCTTCCGCACATTTTCAATGGGTTTGGTATTACCCGCGCTATGTTCTGGCGCGGCTGTTCGGAGCGCCACGGCAGCGATAAAACCGAGTTTTTGTGGCAGAGCGAAGAGGGTAGCGAAGTGGTGGCCCAGGTGCTGCCGCTCGGTTACGCGATTGGCAAATATCTGCCTGATGACGAAGCGGGGCTGCGCAAACGGCTCGACAGCTATTTTGACGTGCTGGAAAAGGCGTCATTCACTAAAGAAATCCTGTTGCCTAACGGCCACGATCAAATGCCATTGCAGCAAAATATTTTCAGCGTAATGGCGAAACTGCGCGAGATTTACCCGCAACGCGAGTTTGTGATGAGCCGTTTTGAAACGGTGTTTGAGCGGATTGAGCAGCATCGCGACAATCTCGATACGCTCAGGGGCGAGTTTATCGACGGCAAATATATGCGCGTCCACCGCACCATCGGCTCAACCCGTATGGACATCAAAATTGCCCATGCGCGTATCGAGAACAAAATCGTCAACCTGCTGGAACCGCTGAAAGCTATCGCCTGGAGTCTGGGATTTGATTATCACCACGGCCTGCTGGAAAAAATGTGGAAAGAGATTTTAAAAAATCACGCCCACGACAGCATCGGCTGCTGCTGTAGCGACAAAGTGCACCGGGAAATCATGGCGCGTTTTGAACTGGCTGAAGACATGGCGGACAACCTGCTGCGCTTTACCCAGCGCAAAATCGTCGATGCCATGCCGCAAGGGGAGGGCGATAAGCTGGCGTTGTTTAACCTGATGCCCTGGCCGCGCCAGGAAGTGATTAATACCACGCTGCGGATCCGCGCTGCTCAGTTCTCCTTACGAGACAGCGCGGGCAACCCCGTGGACTATTTTATTCGCGCGGCGCGGGAAATCGACCCGGGGCTGGTGGACCGGCAAATCGTCCATTACGGCAACTATGAGCCGTTTATGGAGTACGACATCCAGCTATGCCAGGTATTGCCCGCGATGGGCTTTTTGACGCTGGAGATCATTGCAGAAAAAGGACAACAGAAATTGTTGCCGGCACGTACAGATGCCTTACTGGAAAACGGCTTCTGGCGCATTGATATCAATCCTGACGGTTCCCTGAAGATGCTCGACAAGCAAACCGGGCTGATTTACGACCGGGTGTTAACGCTGGAGGACGGTTCCGACGACGGCGATGAATATGATTATTCACCGGCGCGTGAGGAGTGGGTGATTAACTCAACCGAAGGGGAACATCAGGTCGAGGTCATTCATGAAGCCTGGCAAAGCACAGCGGTGTTACGGTTAGCCATGGCGGTGCCGCAAAATCTGGCACAGCGGGCGCGCCGTGAAGCGTCCGGGCGCGTGGAGGCGGAATGCCGCATCACCCTGGCGCACCATCAGCGTCGAGTGGATGTGGAAATAGTCATTGATAATCAGGCCGACGACCATCGCCTGCGGGTGCTGATCCCGACGCCGTTTCACTGCGACAGTGTGCTATGCGACACCCAGTTTGGCGCTATCCAACGACCGGTTAAGGATAGCGCGATGGAAACCTGGCAGCAGGAAGGCTGGAAGGAAGCGCCGGTGCCGGTATGGAATTTCCTGAACTACTGCGCCCTGGCGTCGCAACGGCAGGGCATGGCGCTGTTTAGCGAAGGGCTGCGGGAAGTGGAGATCATCGGCGAGCGGCAAAAGACCTTCGCGCTGACGCTGTTCCGCGCCGTCGGGCTGCTGGGCAAAGAGGATTTACTGCTGCGTCCAGGCCGCCCGTCTGGCATCAAGCTGCCGGTGCCTGACTCACAAATGCGCGGCAAGTTGCATTGCCGCTTTAGTCTGTTCAGCTATAGCGGAACGGCGGCAGGGGCGGGCGTCGCGCAGCAGGCCCGTGCCTGGCTAACCCCGGTGCAGTGTTACAACAAAATTCCGTGGAACGCGATGAAGCTTAACAGTGTGCCGTTCAACACGCCGTCGGATTACTCGCTAATGACGATGTCGCCGGTTGAATGTCAGTTGAGCGTGCTGAAAAAAGCGGAAGATGACGAGGCGCTGATCGTGCGTGTTTACAACCCGTCCCACGATGAGACCTGCGAAGGGCAACTCGCGTTTGCGTCCCCTGTTGTGCAATGGCAGGAAACGGCGATGAACGAGGTGGTATATTCGGGCGTGCACTCTCAACCCGCGACAACGGGCCTGTTAAAACCTGGCCAGTCCCGGACATTTAAAATAACGTTAAAATCACATTTCTAAAAAAAACGACGCCTGACGTTAAATTTATCGGGCGTCGCTTTTTATATATAAAAGAAATTTGTTAATTAAATGATAATAAGGTGAATTCATTGTTATAAACAATCCATAAAAACGGCGTTTAAATAAAATTTCGTGATGTATTTAACACTCTTTCCTTTTTTCGCTATTTATTTTTACCCGATCGCTCCAGCCAATAATCCAGTCCTGAAATTATCACCGCTGATTAACGCGTTCCGCCTCGATGGCACAAATAATTAACAATATGATCACCATGGTCTCTCAGGTGAAACATAATTAACATCAATGTCATAAATTGAGAGAGATCAATACTTAACGGCTAGTCATTCCGCGAGTTTTTTGTAAATTTGCGCCAAATCAATCTGGCGCTTCTACCTCATTTTCGCTATAAATTGATCACCGTCGAAAAATGCAAATAACACTATGCAAAAACCTGTTTATTGTAAGGGAATTGCGGCGTAATATATTTGCGGGATCAATTTGTATTTCTTATTAACGTATTTGCAACCTTACTCGCTTCTCTGTCACATTGTGACGGGGAAATGGTGATGTTATGGAAGCAATATTTGTATTGGGGCATGCGTTTGGGGACCGATAACGGCATCCGCGTTCAACGTCTTCATGCAAAGAGCAAGGAGTCAAGATGTTAGATATAGTCGAACTGTCGCGCTTACAGTTTGCCTTGACCGCTATGTATCACTTTCTGTTTGTGCCGCTGACGCTGGGTATGGCGTTCCTGCTGGCTATCATGGAAACGGTCTATGTGCTTTCCGGCAAACAAATTTATAAAGATATGACCAAATTCTGGGGCAAGTTGTTTGCAATCAACTTCGCTCTGGGTGTCGCTACCGGTTTGACCATGGAGTTCCAGTTCGGGACTAACTGGTCTTATTATTCTCATTACGTGGGCGACATTTTTGGCGCGCCGCTGGCTATCGAAGGCCTGATGGCGTTCTTCCTCGAATCTACGTTTGTTGGTTTGTTCTTCTTCGGCTGGGATCGTTTAAGCAAAGTGCAGCACATGGCGGTGACCTGGCTGGTGGCGCTTGGCTCTAACCTCTCTGCGCTGTGGATTCTGGTCGCGAACGGTTGGATGCAAAACCCCATCGCTTCCGATTTCAACTTCGAAACCATGCGTATGGAGATGGTCAGCTTCTCCGAACTGGTGCTGAACCCGGTTGCCCAGGTGAAATTTGTTCACACCGTGGCTTCGGGTTATGTTGCCGGCGCGATGTTCGTGCTGGGCATCAGCGCCTGGTATCTGCTTAAAGGCCGCGATACCGCTTTCGCTAAACGCTCCTTTGCGATTGCCGCCAGCTTCGGTATGGCTGCGGTGCTGTCTGTTATCGTACTGGGTGACGAATCCGGTTATGAAATGGGCGACGTGCAGAAAACCAAACTGGCTGCCATTGAAGCAGAGTGGGAAACCCAACCTGCACCGGCTTCCTTTACCCTGTTCGGTATTCCGGATCAGGATAAACAGGAAAACCACTTCGCCATCCAGATCCCGTATGCGCTGGGCATCATCGCTACGCGCTCTGTGGATACCCCGGTTATCGGCCTGAAAGATCTGCTGGTTCAGCATGAAGAACGTATCCGTAACGGGATGAAAGCGTATCAACTGCTGGAAGAGCTGCGTGCCGGTTCTGCCGATCAGGGCGTTCGCGACCAGTTCAACGCAGTGAAGAAAGATCTTGGCTACGGCTTACTGCTGAAGCGCTATACCGCGAACGTAACCGATGCGACCGAAGAGCAAATCCAGCTGGCGACCCAGGATTCTATCCCGCGCGTTGCACCGCTGTATTTCGCGTTCCGTATCATGGTGGCGTGCGGCATTCTGCTGCTGGGCATCATCGCGGCGGCGTTCTGGACCGTTATTCGCAACCGTATCGGCGAGAAAAAATGGGTGCTTAAGGCGGCGCTGTATGGCCTGCCGCTGCCGTGGATCGCGATCGAATCCGGTTGGTTTGTGGCGGAGTATGGCCGTCAACCCTGGGCGGTAGGTGAAGTGCTGCCGACAGCGGTCGCCAACTCTACCCTGACCGCGGGCGATATCATCTTCTCAATGGTGCTGATTTGCGGCCTGTATACCCTGTTCCTGGTGGCGGAACTGTATCTGATGTTCAAATATGCGCGCCTTGGCCCAAGCAGCCTGAAAACTGGTCGCTATCACTTTGAGCAATCAACTGTGGGTTCTCAACGCCAATACGAAGAGTCTGTTGTTGACTCTCAACCGGCACGCTAAGACAGGAGACGTCAAATGATCGATTATGAAGTATTGCGTTTTGTCTGGTGGCTGCTGGTTGGCGTCCTGCTGATTGGCTTCGCCGTGACAGACGGTTTTGATATGGGGGTTGGCATGCTGACCCGCTTCCTGGGTCGTAACGACACCGAACGTCGTATTATGATCAACTCCATCGCTCCGCACTGGGACGGTAACCAGGTATGGCTCATCACCGCAGGTGGCGCGCTGTTCGCCGCGTGGCCGATGGTGTACGCTGCCGCGTTCTCCGGCTTTTATGTGGCGATGATTCTGGTACTGGCGTCTTTGTTCTTCCGTCCGGTCGGTTTTGACTACCGCTCCAAGATTGAAGACACCCGCTGGCGCAACATGTGGGACTGGGGCATCTTCATTGGTAGCTTCGTTCCGCCGCTGGTGATTGGCGTGGCCTTCGGTAACCTGCTGCAGGGTGTGCCGTTCACCGTGGATGAGTACCTGCGTTTGACCTACCACGGCAACTTCTTCCAACTGCTGAACCCGTTTGGCCTGCTGGCAGGCGTGGTGAGCGTGTCGATGATCATCGCTCAGGGCGCAACCTATCTGCAAATGCGTACCGTGGGTGAAATCCATCTGCGTAGCCGCGCAACGGCGCAGGTTGCTGCGCTGGTGATGATGGTGTGCTTCGCGTTGGCTGGCGTATGGGTTGTGTTCGGTATCGACGGTTACGTTGTGACGTCGACCCTGGATCATCATGCCTATTCCAACCCGCTGACCAAAGAAGTTGTGCGTGAAGCCGGTGCCTGGCTGGTGAACTTCAACAACGCGCCGATTCTGTGGGTGATTCCGCTGCTGGGTGTGCTGCTGCCGCTGCTGACCGTACTGATGTCCCGTGCGGAGAAGGGCGCGCTGGCGTTTGTGTTCTCTTCTTTGACGCTGGCCTGTGTGATCCTGACTGCGGGTATCGCGATGTTCCCGTTCGTGATGCCGTCCAGCGAAATGCTGAACGCCAGCCTGACCATGTGGGATGCGACCTCCAGCCAGTTGACGCTGACCGTGATGACCTATGTGGCTATCGTGTTTGTACCGATTATTCTTCTCTACACCAGCTGGTGTTACTGGAAGATGTTTGGCCGCATCACGAAAGAGCACATCGAATCCAACTCAACCTCTCTGTACTAGTAAGGAGCTGATTATGTGGTACTTTGCATGGATTCTCGGCACGCTTCTTGCCTGTGCGTTTGGTGTGATTACCGCACTGGCGCTGGAGCATGTCGAAGCCGCTAAGCTCGGTAAAGAAGAACACTGATGAGTAAAATTATCGCGCAGCTGTATGCGGTAATGGATAAGGGCCCGCTACGGGCCCTTTCCTTAGTGATGGCATTAGTGCTGGCGGGATGTATGTTTTGGGACCCGTCACGTTTCGCGGCTAAAACCAGTGACTTGACCGTCTGGCACGGGCTGCTGCTGATGTGGGCAGTGTGCGCCGGGATGATCCACGGCGTCGGTTTCCGTCCGCGTGCCGTCCACTGGCAAGCGCTGTTTTGCCCGCTGCTCGCTGATATTGTGCTCATTGCCGGTCTGGCGTTTTTCTTCCTCTGAACACGATTTCACCGTTATGAATTATGGGCTTTCACAAGCCCATAAATTTTTACTTACCCTTTACCTCTACCCATTCCAAACCCCCTTCCTCTTGCGTATAGTAGCAACGTTTATTTGCATTACCGGGATGTAGAGTGAGCACAACGCTGTTTCGATGGCCGGTTCGTGTCTATTACGAAGACACCGACGCCGGTGGTGTGGTTTATCACGCCAGTTACGTCGCTTTTTATGAAAGAGCACGCACAGAGATGCTGCGCCACCACCACTTTAGTCAGCAAGAACTAATGGCGGAGCGTGTGGCCTTCGTGGTACGCAAGATGACGCTGGAGTATTTTGCGCCTGCCCGACTCGACGATATGCTCGAAATTCACACTGAAATTACGTCGATGCGTGGAACATCCCTGGTTTTCACGCAACGGATCGTCAATGCAGAACAACAAACCCTCAATGAAGCTGAGGTGCTGATCGTCTGTGTTGATCCACTCTTAATGAAGCCTCGTGCGCTTCCCAAGTCTATTGTCGCGGAGTTCAAGCAGTGACTGACATGAATATCCTTGATTTGTTCCTGAAGGCGAGCCTTCTGGTCAAATTTATCATGTTGATTTTGATTGGTTTTTCCATTGCATCCTGGGCCATCATTATTCAGCGAACGCGTATCCTCAATGCCGCAACGCGTGAAGCGGAAGCGTTTGAAGATAAATTCTGGTCTGGCATCGAGCTGTCCCGTCTCTATCAGGAAAGCCAGGGACGCCGCGAAAATCTGGCGGGTTCCGAGCAGATTTTCTATGCCGGGTTTAAAGAGTTCGCCCGTTTGCATCGCGCTAACAGCCATGCGCCGGAAGCCATTGTCGAAGGGGCATCACGCGCGATGCGTATTTCGATGAACCGCGAACTGGAAACCCTGGAAACCCATATTCCTTTCCTCGGCACGGTCGGTTCTATCAGCCCGTATATCGGTCTGTTCGGCACCGTATGGGGGATTATGCATGCCTTCATCGCGCTGGGCGCGGTGAAACAGGCCACGTTGCAGATGGTTGCGCCAGGTATCGCGGAAGCGTTGATCGCCACCGCGATTGGTCTGTTTGCCGCGATCCCAGCCGTTATGGCATACAACCGCCTTAATCAGCGTGTTAACAAACTGGAACTGAACTACGACAACTTTATGGAAGAGTTCACGGCGATCCTGCACCGTCAGGCATTCGCAAACCCAGAGAGCACCAAGGGGTAAGCCATGGCCAGAACTCGTGGACGGGGTCGTCGCGAACTGAAGTCCGAGATCAATATCGTTCCGCTACTGGACGTGCTGTTAGTGCTGTTGCTGATTTTTATGGCCACAGCGCCAATCATCACTCAGAGCGTGGAAGTCGATTTGCCGGATGCGATGGATTCACAAACCGTCAGCACCAATGACGATCCGCCGGTCATTATCGAAGTGTCCGGGGTAGGGCAGTACAGCGTGGTGGTTGAAAAAGATCGTTTAGATCAGTTGCCTTCCGAGCAGGTGATTGCCGAAGCGCAACGCCGTCTGCAGGCGAATCCGAAAACGGTCTTCCTTATCGGGGGGGCGAAAGAGGTCCCTTATGATGAAATCATCAAAGCGCTGAACCTGTTGCATCAGGCGGGTGTTAAGTCTGTGGGCTTAATGACGCAGCCTATCTGAAAATCCGCTTAACAGGCGAAAAGTTTTTGGGAACCGAGAGTGTCAAAGGCAACCGAACAGAACGACAAGCTGAGACGGGCGATAATCATTTCAGTGGTGCTGCATATCATCCTGATTGCGATACTGATTTGGAGCTCGTTTGACGAAAATATTGACGCCAGCGCAGGCGGTGGCGGCGGCTCGGCAATTGATGCCGTTATGGTCGATCCGGGTGCCGTGGTAAATCAGTACAATCGCGAGCAGGAGCAGCGCGCCAGCGCGAAGCAGGCCGCCGAACAGCGTGAAAAGCAAGCCCAACAGCAGGCTGAAGAATTACGTGAAAAGCAGGCGGCTGAACAGCAGCGGTTGAAGGAACTGGAAAAAGAGCGTTTGCAGGCGCAGGAAAACGCCCGCGAGCAGGCTGAACAGCAGAAACAGGCTGAAGAAGCGGCGAAACGCGCCCAGGAACAGCAGAAGCAGGCCGAAGCCGCCGCAGCGAAAGCGGCAGCCGATGCCAAAGCGCAGGCGGACGCCCAGGCTAAAGCCGCCGCAGATGCTGCGAAGAAAGCGCAGGAGGATGCAGCGAAAGCTGCCGCCGCCGCGAAGAAACAAGCGGAAGCCGAAGCAGCGAAAGCCGCAGCTGATGCGAAGAAGAAAGCGGAGGCCGAAGCCGCAAAAGCCGCCGCCGACGCGGAGAAAAAAGCGCAAGCGGCAGCCGCGAAAGCCGCCGCTGACGCCGAGAAGAAAGCGCAAGCCGAAGCCGCGAAACAAGCTGCCGCAGAGAAAGCGGCGGCTGAAAAGGCTGCCGCTGAAAAAGCCGCAGCGGCCAAAGCGGCGGCGGACAAGAAAGCAGCGTCTGAAAAAGCCTCTGCCGAGAAAAAAGCGGCAGCAGCCAAGGCCGCAGCAGAAAAAGCCGCTGCGGCGAAAGCGGCAGCGTCTGACGTTGACGACCTGTTCGGCGATTTAAGCTCGGGTAAGAATGCGCCGAAAACCGGGGGCGGAGCCAAAGGAAATACCGCATCTGCCGCCGGTAAAGGAAATAATAAAGCTAATGGCGCGTCTGGCGCTGATATCAGCAATTATGCAGGGCAAATAAAGTCTGCGATCGAAAGTAAGTTTTATAACGATCCTTCTTTCGCCGGTAAAGTCTGTACTTTACGGATAAAACTGGCTCCTGATGGCTTACTGCTTGATATCAAATCAGAAGGTGGGGATGCGGCGCTATGTCAGGCTGCTGTTGCAGCGGCAAGGCTGGCGAAAATTCCGAAACCACCGAGCCAGGATGTTTATGAAGTGTTTAAAAATGCTCCGCTGGACTTTAAACCTTAGTACTATTATCCCCGTGAAAACGGGGATATGTTCACTAAGCTAAGTATCAGTGTTTGAGCCGTCTTGTGTTTTTGGGTTTGTTAACATTCTGCTAAATTATCGTGGACGTTGCGTCCAGGTAAGGGAGAAATGATGAAGCAGGCATTACGAGTAGCATTTGGTTTTCTGATGCTGTGGGCAGCGGTGCTGCATGCAGAAGTGCGCATTGAAATTACCCAGGGGGTAGATTCCGCGCGTCCGATTGGTGTTGCTCCTTTTAAATGGGCAGGCCCAGGCGCAGCGCCAGAAGACATCGGCGGCATTGTCGCGGCCGACCTTCGCAACAGCGGTAAATTTAACCCGTTAGATCGTTCACGTCTGCCGCAGCAGCCGGGTTCCGCACAGGAAGTTCAACCTGCTGCATGGACTGCGCTGGGTATTGATGCCGTCGTGGTAGGGCAGGTCACTCCGAACGGTGACGGCAGCTACACAGTGGCTTATCAACTGGTAGATACCTCGGGTGCGCCAGGTACCGTTCTGGCTCAGAACTCTTACAAAGTGAACAAGCAGTGGCTGCGCTATGCAGGCCACACGGCGAGTGACGAAGTGTTCGAAAAGCTGACCGGCATTAAGGGCGCGTTCCGTACCCGTATCGCCTACGTTGTACAGACTAACGGCGGTCAGTTCCCGTATGAACTGCGCGTGTCTGACTACGACGGTTACAACCAGTTCGTAGTTCACCGTTCACCGCAGCCGCTGATGTCGCCAGCATGGTCGCCGGACGGCTCTAAAGTGGCTTACGTAACTTTCGAAAGCGGTCGTTCCGCGCTGGTTATCCAGACGCTGGCCAACGGCGCTGTGCGTCAGGTTGCGTCGTTCCCACGCCACAACGGTGCGCCAGCTTTCTCGCCGGACGGTTCTAAACTGGCGTTCGCGCTGTCTAAAACGGGTAGCCTGAACCTGTATGTGATGGACATCGGTTCCGGCCAGATCCGTCAGGTCACCGACGGCCGCAGCAACAACACTGAACCGACCTGGTTCCCGGATAGCCAAACTCTGGCCTATACCTCTGACCAGGCAGGCCGTCCGCAAGTGTATAAAGTTAACGTTAACGGCGGCGCGCCGCAGCGCGTAACCTGGGAAGGTTCTCAGAACCAGGACGCTGACGTGAGCGCAGACGGTAAATTTATGGTGATGGTGAGCTCCAACGGTGGCGCTCAGCACATTGCTAAACAGGATCTGGTAACGGGTGGCGTACAAACACTGTCGTCAACGTTCCTGGATGAAACGCCAAGTCTGGCACCTAACGGCACGATGGTAATCTACAGCTCTTCTCAGGGGATGGGATCTGTGCTGAATTTGGTTTCAACAGATGGGCGTTTCAAAGCGCGTCTTCCGGCTACTGATGGACAGGTCAAATTCCCTGCCTGGTCGCCGTATCTGTAATAATAATTAATTGATTACTAAAGGAATCATTGAAATGCAACTGAACAAAGTGCTGAAAGGGCTGATGATCGCTCTGCCTGTAATGGCAATCGCAGCGTGTTCTTCTAACAAGAACGCAAGCAACGATGGCAGCGAAGGCGGCATGCTGAACGGCGCCGGCACTGGTATGGACGCTAACGGCAGCGGCAATATGTCTTCTGAAGAGCAAGCGCGCCTGCAAATGCAGCAGCTGCAGCAGAACAACATCGTTTACTTCGATCTGGATAAGTACGACATCCGTTCTGACTTCGCTGCAATGCTGGATGCTCACGCTAACTTCCTGCGTAGCAACCCGTCTTACAAAGTCACCGTAGAAGGTCATGCGGACGAACGTGGTACTCCTGAGTACAACATCTCCCTGGGTGAACGTCGTGCTAACGCCGTTAAGATGTACCTGCAGGGTAAAGGCGTTTCTGCTGATCAGATCTCCATCGTTTCTTACGGTAAAGAAAAACCTGCAGTACTGGGTCACGACGAAGCGGCTTACGCTAAAAACCGTCGTGCCGTACTGGTTTACTAAGAGAATCGCATGAGCAGTAACTTCAGACGTCATCTGATGAGTCTGTCGTTACTGGTTGGCATAGCGGCCCCCTGGGCCGCTTTTGCTCAGGCGCCAATCAGTAGTGTCGGCTCAGGCTCGGTTGAAGACCGGGTCACGCAACTTGAGCGTATTTCTAACGCTCACAGTCAGCTTTTAACGCAACTGCAGCAGCAACTCTCCGATAACCAGAATGATATTGACTCCCTGCGCGGTCAGATTCAGGAAAGCCAGTATCAGTTGAATCAGGTTGTGGAGCGCCAGAAGCAGCTGTTATTGCAAATCGATAGCCTCAGTAACGGCGGCGCTGCTGCGCAGTCCGGCGATACCAGCGCGCAGAACAATACTGCCGCGCCTTCAGGCGATGGCGCAGCAAACGCGCCAGCCGCCAGCACAGGCGCGCCAGTACAGAGCGGTGACGCGAATACCGACTACAATGCGGCCATCGCACTGGTGCAGGATAAATCGCGCCAGGATGACGCGATTGCGGCATTCCAGAACTTTGTGAAGAAGTACCCGGATTCAACCTACCAGCCGAACGCGAACTATTGGCTGGGGCAGTTGAATTACAATAAGGGTAAGAAAGACGACGCGGCGTATTATTTTGCCTCGGTTGTGAAAAATTACCCGAAATCGCCGAAAGCCTCTGACGCCATGTTCAAAGTGGGTCTGATCATGCAGGACAAAGGCGACAGCGCGAAAGCCAAAGCGGTGTATCAGCAGGTCGTCAGTAAGTATCCCAACACTGATGGCGCGAAACAGGCGCAGAAACGCTTAAGTGCAATGCAATAGTTCAGGGTTCGACCAGAATGCGGTTTTTCTGGTCTCACCGTGTGAAACTTAAGCAGTTAAGTGATCTATATCGAAATTTTTGTTGCGCCTGATTCTGAAATCAGTAATATATGCCGCCGTTGCCGAGGGATATGAAACAAACCCGAGGTGGCAAAAAGTGGGTCGTTAGCTCAGTTGGTAGAGCAGTTGACTTTTAATCAATTGGTCGCAGGT
>NZ_DAMBQK010000019.1:0-96008 GCF_032062175.1 Atlantibacter sp. | reverse complement strand
TTTTTGCACAACTGCCGGATCGGTCAACCGATCCTTAACTGATCGGCATTAGGCCTGATTAGCCGGGTTTTTCGGTTCATAGATTATCAATTACATGTTCGCCGCCAACAGCCGCTGGTTATCCTGATACATAGCAAACAGGTAATTGTTATAGCTCTGACCTTTGGTGGAGTAGCCTTTGAGCTTGTGGATCATATTGCTCGCCGTCAGCTCCTGGTCCGCTTTACGCAACTGGGCACGAGACTTACGGAACGATGAATACGCCGGATGGGTATTCAGGTTGTTCACGTACGCCGTCACGGACTCCTTCACGGATTCAAAGTGCGAGTAACCTTTCACTTTGCCGGTCCCGCTGTTGCAGTGCCTTTTCGAACACTTCATGCCAAAAAGGTTGTTATTGCTGCGGGCAAGTTTCGAGGTGCCCCAACCGCTTTCTGCGGCAGCCATCGTCGCAACCATACTGGTTGGAATGATGTCTACGCGCTCAAGCAACGTGTTCCACGGAATACGTTTAGTATTGCCGCTCCATTTCACGTCGTAGTTTTGGGCAATTTTCTTCAGACGCGCGCGTTCACTCGGCGACCAGCGCCCGTCGTACTGTTTAGAGATAAGCCAGTTACGTTCCGCAGTAATCACCGCGTTTTGGCTGGTAATGTAAGGCATGACTGTCCGGAGAAACGCTTTTTTTCTTGGGGTCCCGGAAGGGTATTTTCGCAAATCAGGAAGTGAACCGCTTATTTCACTATTGCGAGAATACTCTTTCTTACTGCTTGCCTGGTGCTTACCGCTGGTTTTCTTAATCTGAGCTGTGTGACTCGTCGTCGTGTGCTGTTTTGCCAGCACTTCACCTGAAACTGCATAGGTGAAAAAGATGAGTATCGCCGCCCCGATTCGTCGTAATCGAGTCGATATCATTAGGTCTCCTGGTCGGATAAATGCATTCCAACACCTTATTCATGAGAAAAATTTGTGAACCGAATCTCAAATCTTACCAAAAATAACCTTCAAGAGCAGTAAAAGAAATAATACAAATCCGAAACCTTGTCACGTTCGACCTTCTTATCGTAGTTAAAAATAATGAATTATCTGAAGCTTATCGCAGAAAAAAGCAAAAATGAGAGATGGCTCACTCATCCTGTGGATTCAGCCTCGCAAGGCTGAAACAAGGATGAGACCGGCTGGCGAAAATTTTGCCAAAATAGCAAAAACCCTAATGGAAGCCGCCTGATGAAGAAAAGCCTTCTTGCCCTGCTACTGTTACCCGGCGCTGCGATTGCGCAGTGGAGCCTGCCCGATCTCCCTGCATTTGAAGAACAAAGCCCCGGCGTGTTTGTCGCCCAGGGCGCACTGGAAAAAGGCAACCGCCCGCTGCGTATAACCCAGAGCGAACAATGCTGGCAGCCGAGCGGGGCAATCAAATTAAACCAGATGCTGTCACTGGCACCCTGCGCGGGTGATGCGCCTGAATGGCGGTTGTTCCGCAGCGGCAATTATCAGGTGCAGGTCGATACCCGCTCAGGTACGCCCACGTTGATGCTGAGTGTGAAACAGGATGAACCGCAAACCGCAGCGGCGGCGGTTCGCCAGTGCCCGAAATGGGACGGCAGCCCGGTCACCGTCTCGGTTAACGATCGCTTTGAAGAAGGCTCGCGGGTACGGGATTTCTACAGCGGCAACAGCGCGACCGTGACCGATGGCAAAATTACCCTGATGCCCGCCGCGACCAGCAATGGGCTATTACTGCTGGAAGCAGAAGAGACTAACGATAAAGCGCCCTTTAGCTGGCATAACGCCACCGTTTACTTTGTGCTCACCGATCGCTTCGAAAACGGCAACCCTGACAATGACAATAGCTACGGGCGTCATAAAGACGGCATGGAGGAGATCGGCACCTTCCACGGTGGCGATTTACAGGGCCTGACGCAAAAGCTGGATTACTTGCAGGAGCTCGGCGTTAACGCGTTATGGATAAGCGCGCCCTTTGAACAAATCCACGGCTGGGTCGGCGGCGGGACCAAAGGCGATTTCCCGCATTACGCCTATCACGGCTACTACACGCAGGACTGGACCACGCTTGACGCCAATATGGGCACCCGCGACGACCTTCAGAAGCTGATTGACGGCGCTCACCAGCGCGGTATCCGCGTCCTGTTCGATATCGTGATGAACCACGCCGGTTACGCCACCCTGGCGGATATGCAGCAATACCAGTTTGGCGCGCTGTATCTGAAAGGTGATGAGATCACCAACACTCTTGGCGAGCGCTGGACCGACTGGAAACCCGGCCCAGGCCAAAGCTGGCACAGCTTTAATGATTACATCAACTTCAGCGATAAAGCCGCCTGGGAAAAATGGTGGGGTAAAAACTGGATCCGCACCGATATTGGTGACTATGACAGCCCCGGTTTTGACGATCTCACCCTGTCGCTGGCGTTTCTGCCGGACCTGAAAACGGAGTCCATCACGCCCACCGGACTCCCCAATTTCTATAGTCAAAAACCCGACACCCGGGCGAAAGAGCGGCCTAACTACACGCCGCGCGACTATCTGACCCAGTGGCTCAGCCAGTGGGTACGGGACTTCGGCGTCGACGGTTTCCGGGTCGATACCGCAAAACATGTCGAGATGGGTGCCTGGCAGCAGCTTAAAAATCAGGCCAATGATGCGCTGGTGGAATGGAAAACCGCTAATCCCGATAAAAAGTTGGACGACGCACCTTTCTGGATGACGGGCGAGGCCTGGGGGCACGGCGTGATGCAGAGCGATTACTACCGTAACGGCTTTGATGCGATGATCAATTTTGATTATCAGGAGCAGGCGGCGGGTGCAGTAGATTGCCTGGCAAACATTGACTCCATCTGGCAGCAGATGGCGGACAAGCTCCAGCAGTTTAACGTATTAAGTTACCTCTCCTCGCACGATACCCGGCTGTTCCGTGAAGGCGGCACCCGCGCGGCGGAACTGTTGCTGTTAGCGCCGGGCGCGGTGCAGATTTTCTACGGCGACGAGACGGCCCGCCCCTTCGGCCCAACCGGCTCCGATCCGTTGCAGGGCACTCGCTCGTCGATGAACTGGCAGGATATCAAGGGCACGCAGGCCGAATCGCTGGCGCACTGGCAGAAAATTGCGCAGTTCCGCGCCCGCCATCCGGCCATTGGCGAAGGGAAGCACATTCCGCTGAGCGACGACAAAATCTATGGTTTTAGCCGCGTCCAGGGCGATGACACGGTGATGGTGGTTTGGGCAGGCGAACCGCAAAAATAACCCAGACGATTATGCCAGCAGAATCTACGTACCTGGCATAATCGCTAACCTTCGTCTGGACAGGCCTGTTTGCGCCGTTGAACAGGTAGCGTTATCGTGAGCCTCTTTTATAAGTATTCGATATCAAGACGGCTATGACTTTTTCTCTGTTCGGCGACAAATTCACCCGCCATGCAGGCATTACGCGCCTGATGGAAGACCTTAACGACGGGTTGCGCACGCCCGGCGCAATCATGCTGGGCGGTGGGAACCCGGCGCAAATCCCGGAGATGAACGACTATTTCCAGACGCTACTGGGTGAGATGCTGGAAACCGGCAAAGTCACTGAAGCGCTTTGCAATTATGATGGCCCGCAGGGAAAAAGCGAGCTGCTGGACGCGCTCGCCGCTATGCTGCGTGAAGAATTTGGTTGGGATATCGAACCACAGAATATTGCGCTAACAAATGGCAGCCAGAGCGCGTTTTTCTACTTGTTTAACCTGTTCGCGGGTCGCCAGGCGGACGGCTCCACTAAAAAGGCGCTTTTCCCGCTAGCCCCGGAATACATTGGCTATGCAGATTCCGGTCTGGAAGAGGAGTTGTTCGTTTCGGCACGCCCGAATATTGAACTGCTACCGGAAGGCCAGTTTAAATATCACGTGGATTTCGAGCATCTGCATATCGGCGAAGAGACTGCGATGATCTGCGTCTCGCGCCCCACCAACCCGACCGGCAACGTTATCACTGACGATGAGCTAATGAAGTTGGACGCGCTTGCCAACCAGCACGGCATCCCGCTGGTCATAGATAACGCTTATGGCGTCCCGTTCCCCGGCATTATCTTTTCTGAAGCGCGCCCGCTGTGGAACCCGAATATCGTTCTGTGCATGAGCCTGTCGAAACTGGGCCTGCCGGGCAGCCGCTGCGGCATTATTATCGCTAATGAAAAGATTATCTCCGCCGTCAGCAATATGAACGGCATTATCAGCCTGGCGCCCGGCGGCATTGGCCCGGCCATCGCCTGTGAAATGATTAAGCGCAAAGATCTATTGCGCCTTTCTGAAACGGTGATTAAGCCGTTTTATCAGCAGCGCGTGCAGGAAACGATTGCCGTTATTCGGCGCTATTTACCGGAAGAGCGGTGCCTGATCCACAAGCCGGAAGGGGCGATTTTCCTGTGGCTATGGTTTAAAGATTTGCCGATCACCACCGAACTGCTGTATCAGCGTCTGAAAAAACGCGGTGTGTTGATGGTGCCTGGGGATTACTTTTTCCCTGGGCTGGATAAGCCGTGGCCTCACACCCACCAGTGTATGCGCATGAACTATGTGCCGGAGCTGGAAAAAATTGAAGCAGGGGTGAAAATCCTGGCGGAAGAGATTGCGCTCGCCTGGCAAGAGGCCAGCGCATAACGGCTTACCACGCCGCCGCCCGGCGGCGTTTTTCCGCGCTAATTTGCTCAAGCTGTTTGGGGTCCATACAGCGTAACGCCGACGTCGGGCACGCCTCGACACACGCAGGGCCGGCTTCCCGGTGCCAGCATAAATCGCACTTCAATGCCTGCACCTGATGCGCGTTAATGGTGACGACTTCCATCGCGCCGTAAGGGCATGCCACCATGCAGGTTTTGCAGCCGATGCAGCGTGCCTGATCCACATAGACAAAATCGCCCCGGCGGGAAATCGCCTGGGTGGGGCAAACCGCGCCACACGGCGCGTCTTCGCACTGGCGGCACACCGCCGCAGTGGACAGCATGCCAGTTTTAACCACCCGGATACGCGGCTGGAAGGCTTCCGGGCTTACTGCTGAGCAATCTTGTGATGCCTGATGTGAGACGACGCAAGCCACTTCACAGGTACGGCAACCGATGCATTTATTCGATTCGGCAACAATAAAGCGGTTCATTTCCCACTCCATCAGACCCTAAAAGAGCCAGATTGCCAGAAAACGCCCGTCATTCTCTTTGATCCTGGCGGGTAAAGAGGCCAGTTTTCGATCTCTAAGGGTTGTGGCGTCAGCTGTTGCCAATAAATTCCAGCTAGCTGCCTGTTTTTAAACCATTACCTTTATTTACATTCCACTGGCGGGCCTCAGCCATAATTAGTTGTATGCCTCCCTGAAAGGAAAAATCTATGCAGCATTTCATTGGCTTCGATGTAGGTGGAACGCACATCAAACATGGCGTGATTGATGAAGAAGGTAATGAGTTGGTTTCCGATGAATACGACACACCGGAAGATGAGCAAACGTTCCGCAAAAAATGGCAGGAAGTGGTTGAGGCATATCAGAAAGAACATGAGATTGTCGGCATTGGCGTGAGTTTTCCGGGGCACATTAATGCCCATACCGGTGTAGCGGCAAAAGCAGGCGCGCTGGAGTATATGGATGGCGTTAATCTGCTGGAATTGTTCGCCGAACTCACCGATTTACCCGCCATCGTCGAGAATGACGCCAACTGCGCGGCGCTGGGCGAACTGTGGCGCGGCGCGGGGAAAGAATATAAAAACTTTGTGTGTATTACCGTCGGGACCGGTATCGGCGGGGGGATTATTCTTGATGGCGAGCTTTACCGGGGCTCACATTACCGTGCCGGAGAGTTTGGCGTGATCCCGGTGGGCAATAACGGCGAGTGTATGCATGAGGTTGCCTCCGCCAGCGGGCTGATGGAAGCCTGTCGCCAGGCGCTGGCGCTGTCTGTGGATGAAATGCCGCACGGTAAGGAGCTGTTTGAACGCATGAACAGCGATGTTCATTTACGCGAAGCGATCGATGAATGGGCGCGTAACCTGGCGCGCGGCGTCTACAGCGTTATTTCGATGTTTGATCCGCAAGGGGTGCTCATCGGCGGCGGAATTAGCGAAGAGGAAAAAGTGTTCCAGCTGTTAGGACGCCATCTGGAAACCTTTGAGCTATGGGATGATTTACAGGTGCCGATCCAGCCCTGCGAGTTGGGTAATCAGGCCGGGCGATTAGGTGCGGTATGGCTGGCAAAGAAAAAAATCGCGCCCCGGAAATAAGGGCGCGTGCGTCACGGCAGAAACTTAAAATGCCGCCTGATAGATAGCCACGATCTCTTCATGGGACGCCTGAGTCGGGTTGGTCAACCCGCAGGCGTCTTTCAGCGCATTCGTGGCGAGCGTCCCGAAGTCCTGCTCTTTGACATGCAGGTCACGCAGGCCGGCCGGTATATTGACTCGTTTCGCGAGCTGGCGGATGGCCGCCACGCACGCTTTTGCACCTTCCTGGGCGTTCATGCCGCTGACATCTACGCCCATTGCCTCGGCGCAATCACGCAAACGCGCGGCGGCTACGCGGCTATTGAACTGCTCAACGTGCGGCAGCAGGATGGCGTTACACACGCCATGCGGCAGGTCGTAGAAACCGCCCAACTGGTGCGCCATAGCGTGAACGTAGCCGAGCGAGGCGTTATTAAAGGCCATACCCGCCATAAATTGCGCATACGCCATGGCTTCACGCGCTACCAGATTATCGCCTTCCTCTACCGCGACCGGCAGGTGTTTGGTGATCATGGTAATGGCTTTCATCGCACAGGCATCGGTAATCGGCGTGGCGGCAATAGACACATAGGCTTCAATAGCATGGGTCAGTGCATCCATCCCGGTAGCGGCGGTCAGAGATTTCGGCATTCCCATCATTAATGCCGGATCGTTAACCGACATCACCGGCGTAACGTGTTTATCAACAATCGCCATTTTTATATGGCGTTGCTCGTCGGTGATAATACAGAAGCGGGTCATTTCTGACGCCGTGCCTGCGGTGGTGTTAATTGCGATCATCGGCAACTGCGGTTTTGGCGAGCGATCGACGCCTTCGTAATCCCGGATGTCACCACCGTTAGCTGCGACCAGAGCAATGCCTTTCGCACAATCATGCGGAGAGCCGCCGCCCAGTGAAATAACACAATCACAGTGGCTGGCGCGCAACATCGCCACACCGGCTTCGACATTAGCCGTCGTTGGGTTGGGATGGGTGCCATCAAACACAACGCTTTTGATATTGCGTTCCGCCAGCGCCTGTTGGAGCAACTCCGCCATCCCGAGTTTCGCCAGCATGATGTCAGTCACGATCAGCGCGCATTTGTAACCATAATCACGGACAGTATTTAGCGCATCATTTAATGAATTCGTGCCAATAATATTTACGGCAGGAATATAAAATACGGAAGTCATACATTTTTTCCTTAATAGATTTAAAAAACTTTTCCGTAATATACCTGCGCAATTCAAAAAGGAAGCCGCGAGAAATAAAAACAAATAATAAAAGCTGCTCTGAATAGCAACAAAGCAAAATTAAGAACTTACTTATTATTAATTAAAATAAATCGAAGCAACGTATTTATAAAAATATATACGTTGCTTCGCCGGTACGTTTTTACTGATGGCCAAACAGTGCCGCATCCCGTAATAAATGTTCGTTGCCGCGACGGCGAGTAAAACCGATGCGATCGAAGTACTCCAGGATTTGTATCGCCAGCTTCCTGCCCACATTCAGGCTGTCGCGGAAATCCGCCGCCTGGGTGGATCCTTTTTCGCTGTCCAGTCTGCGGATCAGGTCAGCGAACATCACAATCCGATCGTTACGGTAGTAGCGATCTTTCACGATCGCGGTAATCAGTCCCTGTAATGCAGCCTGTCGCAGGAATTTACGCATTTCCTGTTCATCGGTGCCGGTTTCACGGGCGAGATCGCGTACCCACCACGGGTCATCGCCAAATAACCCGGCGATGCGATCCCAGCGCTGCTGCTGCTCAGGCGTAAAGCCTGCCTGATGCCCCGGTAAATGCAGCCAGCCCTGGTAGCTCACGATCAGCCCTGCCTCGCGCATTCTCTCGATCAGCGCCAGCACCAGCGGCTCAGCCTGCGAAGGCAGCGCCATACGCCGCAGGCGTTCGCGCCCCGGCCCTGGTTCATCGCTATGCTGATCGTGATAGTAGCTGAGGGTATCCAGCAGTTTGCGCTGCCAGCGCGCCGCCACTTCGGCGCTAAGTAAATGTTCGCCCGCCTGGAGCCGCTCAGGCCGGTTTAATAACGCAGCCAGACCTTGCGGCGTCAGTTGGCGATGCCAGGCGAAATCCGGCAGCGACACCGCGCCACGCTCAAGATGCAGCGTCAGCGCTCCGGCGTCGTCCTGCGCATCGGCAAGACGCGCCAGCCAGTCGAGAAACTCGCTCTGTCGTTTGCCACGACGCGGCGGATCGGTCAACAGCACTCTCCCGCCACCCAGCGTATGCCTGGCACTGATATCGCGCAAAATTACCCGATCGTTGTCGCACAGCCATAGCGGAGTATCCAGCACCAGTTCGGCGAAGCGCTCGTCAAGCAGCGAAATGCGCCCGGTGATATGGCTGGCGGCGTGATGGATGTGCAGCGGTTGCCACTGCTGGAACGGCACCAGGGCATGCGCCTCAACGATTACCCGATCGCAAAGCTGGCGCGGCGCGGTGGATAGCAACCAGTCGCCCCGACTAATCTGTTCTTTTTGGGCATCGCCGCTGATATTTAGCGCAATGCGCTGCCCGGCGCGCGCCTGTTGGGTATCCGTATTTTGCGCATGCAAGCCACGCACCCGCATCGGCTTATCAACGCCCGTCAGCCACAGCGTATCGCCCACGTTGACTTCGCCGCTCAGCGCCGTGCCGGTCACGACCAGGCCCGCACCCTTAACGGTAAACGCGCGATCAATCGCCAGGCGAAAACGGTGCTCAACGGGGTGCGTTTGCGGTTGCAGTTCACGGATGTGCTGACGCAGGACGTCAATGCCCTCAGCTTGCGTGGCGGCGGTGACAAACAGCGCCGCCGCAGGCCACGCCATGCGCGCCAACAGGTTCGCCACCTCGGCTTTCACTTCATTAATCCGCGCCTCGTCGACCCGATCCGCTTTGGTCAACGCCACGGTGAGCGTTGGGCGTCCAGCCAGTTGCAGCAGGGTTAAATGCTCCTCGGTTTGTGCCATTACGCCGTCGTCGCAGGCGACGACCAGCAGCGCATGATCGATACCGCCCACGCCCGCCAGCATATTGGCGAGGAATTTTTCATGGCCCGGCACATCGATAAAGCCAATAACCCGGCCATCTTCCTGCGGCCAGTAGGCGTAGCCCAAATCAATGGTCATACCGCGCTGCTTCTCTTCCGGCAGACGATCGGCGTTCACGCCGGTCAATGCCTGCAATAGCGTGGTTTTGCCGTGGTCAACGTGTCCTGCGGTGGCAATAATCATTTCGTCAACATCTCCATAAAGCGGGCTTCCTCTTCAAGGCAACGTAAATCCAGCCATACCCGGCCATCATAGATACGGCCAATCACCGGCGTGCTTAAACCACGTAGATCGCAAGCCAGTTTTTCCGCCGTGCCGCCACGCCCGTCGCGGGGTGTGAAGGTGATCGCCGCACTGGGTAGCCGATCGACCGGCAACGATCCACTGCCAATCTGCGACTGGCACGGCATAACGGCGACGTCGAATTGATCGCCAAACCGCTGCTGCAAACCGGGCAACAGGCGTTGGGCTTGTTGATGAATCGACGCGGCATCGCGGGTTAACAGCCGTAGCGTGGGAAGCTGTTGCTCCAGCGTTTCCGGGTGTTGATACAGGCGTAAGGTGGCTTCCAGCGCCGCGAGGGTCATTTTATCCGCCCTCAGCGCGCGTTTTAACGGGTGGCGCTGCACGCGTTCAATCAGCGCTTTTTTGCCGACAATAATGCCCGTCTGCGGCCCGCCCAGCAGTTTATCCCCGGAGAAACTCACCAGGCTGACGCCTGCGGCAATCAGCTCCTGCACCATCGGCTCTTTAGGTAATCCGTAACGGTTCAGGTCCACCAGCGAACCGCTGCCTAAATCTGATACTACCGGCACGCCGAACGGGTCAGCTAACTGCACCAGTTCCGCTTCGCTGATTGCCCGGGTGAAGCCTTCAATATGGTAATTACTGGTGTGAACTTTCATCAACAACGCGGTGTTTTCACCGATCGCCTGCTGATAATCCGCCGGATGGGTACGGTTGGTGGTGCCGACCTCCACCAGTTGGCAACCCGCCTGGCGCATCACATCGGGAATACGGAATGAGCCGCCGATTTCCACCAGTTCGCCACGCGATACCACCACCTCTTTGCCATCGGAACAGGCCGCCAACATCAGCAACACGGCGGCGGCGTTGTTATTGACGATACAGGCATCTTCCGCGCCGGTAATGTCGCACAGCAGCTGCGCCAGCGCCCGGTCGCGGTGGCCGCGTCCGGCATCGTCCAGATCGTATTCCAGCGTGATCGCAGAACGCATCACCTTTGCCACGGCCTCGACGGCGCTTTCCGGCTGCAAGGCGCGCCCCAGGTTGGTATGCAGCACCGTGCCGGTCAGATTGAACACCGCCCGGTACGCGCTCTGCGTGGCGGCGCTTAACCGGCTTTCACAGGCGGCGGCCCAGTGCTGGCTCCAGCCCGGCAGCAGGTGGGTTTCACGTACACACTGACGCGCCTCGTCCTGAAGCTGGCGCAGCATATCGGCGACATGGGTATGGCCCCAATTTTCCAGTAAGGGTTGAAAGGCCGCATCCCGCAGCAGGCTGTCCGTTGAGGGGATCTGGCTATAGAGCGAACGGTTTTCTGTGGTCATGGCGCTGAATGGGTTATGGAAAATACCCATCAGTGTACAGGGGGCGATACCCCCTGTCATAGCAGGAGATCATGCCGTTGGCGGTTCAGTGCGGGCAAAGCTCTCACGCTGGAACAAGGTTTCCACCAGTTTCACCAGCTTTGGGCGATCCACGCACCAGCCCGGCGACACGCGGCGGAAATTAAGATAACCAATGGCACAGGCCACGGCGATAGTGGCGACGTTGAGTTCATCCGCGTTAAGCGTGCCGTCCGCCACGTATTTTTCCAGCATATCCAGGCTACGGCTGATTTTTTCGCGCTGGCGCAGCAGCTCGGTCTCGGACTGTTGCGCGGCCGGGCGCGCCTGTTCACGCACTGATACCAGCCCCGCATCCATAATGCCGTCGGCCAGGGCTTCAATCTGGCGTACTTTCAGCGAGGCCATGGGATCACGCGGCAGCAGCGCCGGGGCGATCCCCAACAGCTCCAGATATTCCACAATAATGGGGGAGTTAAACCACACCTCGCCGTCGTCAGTCACCAGCGCCGGGACTTTGCCCAGCGGGTTGTACTGGGCGATTTTATTCTGCGCTTCATAAGGAGTGTCGTTGACGAATTCAAACGTAATCCCTTTCTCAAGCATGATAATTGAAATTTTGCGTACAAACGGGCTGGTATAGCTACCGACAAGCTTCATGACTGACTCCCTGGATAAACGCCAATAAAGCGCTAAGTATGGCGCAGTTCAGGCGAAATGGCAGGACGGCAATGCAACTTGCCGTCCCGTTTCTCTGATTAGTGATCGAGATAGAGATAGTGCATCCAGCTGGTCATGCGCAGCAGCACTTTACGCATCACGGAGACGTGGGTGAAATGCTGCGAATAGACGGCAACCTGGGCGTAAATACCGTCCGGTAGCGCATCTATATCTTCACTGGGATCGAGAATAATCGTTGCAATCACCCCGTCGCCGCCGGGGGTAATATTGAGCGTTTGCAGCGTGCCCTGCGACTGATACGCGCCGGTAGGCACAATCGGGCTGATGCCCGCCAGTTTGCCGTGGAATACCTGGCCTGGCAGCGCGTTAAATACCACCTCCGCGTCATCGCCGGGTTGCAAACGCAGCAGCGAGTTCTGGCGGAACGCGGCGATCACCTGGCGTTTTTGCTCGGGAATAAACACCATCACCGGGCGCAGCGGCAGGGCCGCCGCATAGGTGCCCGGGCGCACCAGCACCTGGGTGACGTAGCCATTTTCCGGGGCGCGCACCACGGTTTGCGACAGGTTGTAAGTCGCCTCCGCCACCTGGGCGCGCAGACTGGCTACCTCTGACTGATCGCCAAACAGCCGGCTGTTGATTTGGCTTTTGATCTGCTGCTGATCGGCCAGCGATGCTTTCAACACCGCTTCCTGAGCCAGATATTGCTGGCGGGCAGTATCAATATCCCGCTCGGAAAACGGGTTGACCTTCGCCTGGCTGCCCCTCAAATAGCGTTGATAATCTTTGAAAAACCTATCGCGTTCGGCAGTGGCTTGCTCGGTAATCGCCATGGCTTCCTGCAATTGCGATTCCAGTACTTTGGTGGCGTTTTCCGCCGTGACTAAATCGGCCTGCAATTTTTTCAGCCGCGCGGCATAGCGCGTCGGGTCAAGCTTAAACAGCATCTCGCCCTTATTAATCAGTTGGTTTTGTTTTTGCGTCACTTCGATCACCACGCCTGTAACCTGCGGAACAACCGGTATAGAGATCACCGCCTTTTGCGCAGTAAAGGTATAAGGGTGGTTGTAATTCATTAATAAAATTAACGCGCCGACCAGAAATACGCCGCCCAACGCCGCCGTGGGAATGGTCCATTTATTTACCGGTATTTTGAAAATTTTAAATATCAGCCACGCCAGCGCCACATAGGTGAGAATAATTAGCAGGTCCATGATTATTCACCTGTTTCATCGATTTTTTGAGGGTTCTTCTGACGCGCCAGTTCATTTTCCAGCGCGATAATCCGCTGATTTAGCGCATCAATTCGTTGGGAATCCTGCATACCCCAGCCACGTTCAGGGCGGTATAGCGTGGCCCAAATCCATAAGAACGGCCAAATAACATGAAGCGTAAACAGACTGACCCAGCCTGCCACATGAATAGCATCTGCATGAGGATGATTACGCTTTTTGGCTATTTCATAGGGAATATCATGAATAATGATCACCCCATAAAAGATCACCAGAAAGACCACGATTAACACACCGAGAGCGAAATAATTAAGAAACATGCCGGCCTCCCACGAGAAACCCACCTGATACCGGCAACGCAGCATCAGGGGCAAAGCGTCTGCTGTCCGTGATTTCGAATGCGCCAACCAGCGTTTGGTGAGGAGTGAGGCGCTAACGCTGTTATGTGGCTGTCATGGTTTACTGTTATTAAGTGACCCATTGCAGGCCCGTATCGCTTGATAATTCAATAATAGAATAATTTAGCCATGGTTGCTTTGCATCGTACTGAAGGAGGATGCCCCGTGTCGGATGTCGCAAAGTTACAGCCTGGCACCACGTCATAGTCAGGTTTGCTGTTGATCACATTCGGTTAAATCTGAGTCAAAATTTATTGTGATCGCCATCACAAACGAATAACAAACCAACCGCGAACAAATGTGATTTTTGTCACATTTGACTCCGTAAAACCGCGCTTTCTTTACCTTTGTTCTTTTTTTACACATGGTATTTGTGATCTTGATCACCTCATATACCTGGCCTACCCCCATGAAAAGGAGATATAAATCACATTATTTCCCGTCGACTGGACAGTTGAACGATTCAGTGCCAGATTTCGCATCACCAGGACATTGAGCCGGCTACCTCTGCCGCCACGTTCACAATAAACCTCGGGCCGCAAGCCTGCGCGTAAACATAAGAAGGGGTGTTTTATGTCATCCGATATCAAGATCAGAGTGCAAAGCTTTGGTCGTTTTCTAAGTAACATGGTAATGCCAAACATCGGCGCATTTATCGCCTGGGGTATTATCACGGCGCTGTTTATTCCCACCGGATGGTTGCCGAACGAAACGTTGGCGAAACTGGTAGGTCCGATGATCACCTACCTGCTGCCGCTGTTGATTGGTTATACCGGTGGCCGTTTGATCGGCGGTGACCGTGGCGGCGTGGTTGGTGCCATCACCACCATGGGCGTGATCGTGGGCGCGGATATGCCGATGTTCCTCGGCGCAATGATTGCTGGCCCTCTGGGCGGCTGGGCGATTAAACATTTCGATAACTGGGTAGACGGTAAGATCAAATCCGGTTTTGAAATGCTGGTAAACAACTTCTCCGCTGGCATCATCGGTATGATCCTGGCGATTCTGGCATTCCTCGGCATTGGCCCGCTGGTTGAAGCGCTGTCTAAAGTACTGGCAGCAGGCGTTAACTTCATGGTTGTCCATGATATGTTGCCGCTGGCGTCCATCTTCGTTGAACCGGCCAAAATTCTGTTTCTGAACAACGCGATTAACCACGGTATCTTCTCGCCGCTGGGTATTCAGCAGTCTCATGAACTCGGCAAGTCTATTTTCTTCCTGATTGAAGCTAACCCAGGCCCGGGTATGGGTATCCTGCTGGCGTACATGTTCTTTGGTCGTGGCAGCGCCAAGCAGTCTGCGGGCGGTGCGGCAATCATCCACTTCCTGGGGGGTATCCACGAAATTTACTTCCCGTATGTGCTGATGAACCCGCGTCTGCTGATCGCCGTTATCCTCGGCGGTATGACTGGCGTGTTCTGCCTGAGCGTTCTGGGTGGTGGTCTGGTTTCTCCGGCTTCTCCGGGTTCTATCCTGGCGGTGCTGGCCATGACGCCGAAAGGTGCCTATTTCGCTAACCTGGTGTCTATCTTCGCTGCGATGGGTGTCTCCTTCGTCATTGCCGCTATCCTGCTGAAAACCAGCAAAGTGAAAGAAGAAGACGATATCGAAGCCGCAACCCGCCGCATGCAGGATATGAAAGCGCAGTCCAAAGGCGCAGCGACTCCGCTGTCTGCGGGCGAAGTGACCAATGACCTGAGTCACGTGCGTAAAATTATCGTGGCCTGTGATGCCGGTATGGGCTCCAGCGCTATGGGTGCAGGCGTACTGCGTAAGAAAGTCCAGGACGCGGGTTTGACCAACATCTCCGTGACCAACAGCGCGATCAACAGCCTGCCGTCTGATGTGGATGTGGTCATTACCCACCGCGATCTGACCGAGCGTGCTATGCGCCAGGCGCCGCAGGCCCAGCACATTTCGCTGACCAACTTCCTGGACAGCGGCCTGTACACCAGCCTGACCGAACGTCTGATTGCCGCGCAGCGTCACACTGACAACGAAACCAAAGTCCGCACCAGTCTGCAGGACAGCTTCGATGCCAACGACACCCACCTGTTTAAGCTGGGCGCGGAAAACATCTTCCTGGGCCGCACCGCGAGCAGCAAAGAAGAAGCCATTATTTTTGCTGGCGAGCAACTGGTAAAAGGCGGCTACGTGCAGCCGGAATACGTGGATGCGATGCTGGAGCGTGAAAAACTGACCCCGACCTATCTGGGTGAGTCCATCGCGGTTCCGCACGGCACTGTAGAAGCGAAAGACCGCGTACTGAAAACCGGGGTTGTCTTCTGCCAGTACCCGCAAGGCGTGCGTTTCGGCGAAGAAGCGGACGATATTGCCCGTCTGGTTATCGGTATTGCGGCCCGCAACAACGAGCACATCCAGGTCATCACCAGCCTGACTAACGCGCTGGATGATGAAACCGTGATTGAGCGTCTGGCGAATACCACCAGCGTTCAGGAAGTTCTTGACCTGTTAAGCGGCAAGAAAGCGTAATTCCTTTCCCTCTCCCTTCACGGGAGAGGGTTTGGGTGAGGGGCACGACGTTCGGCTCCTCACCCCAACCCTCTCGGGTGATTCATATTTAGGAAGGTTCAGACAATGAAAGCATTACATTTTGGCGCAGGTAATATTGGACGTGGCTTCATCGGCAAACTGCTCGCGGACGCGGGTATCAGCCTCACTTTCGCCGATGTAAACCAGACCGTGCTGGATGCGTTGAACGCGCGTCACAGCTACCAGGTACACGTGGTCGGCGAAAATGAGCAAGTCGATACAGTATCCGGCGTGAACGCGGTCAGCAGCATTGGCGACGACGTGGTCACCTTGATTTCTGAAGTCGATTTAGTCACCACGGCGGTCGGCCCGATAGTGTTAGAGCGTATCGCGCCTGCCATCGCGAAAGGCCTGATTATGCGCAGAGCCAACGGCAACACCGCTCCGCTGAACATCATCGCCTGTGAAAACATGGTGCGCGGCACCAGCCAGCTGAAGGGCCACGTGATGGCGGCGCTGGCGGCTGACGATCAGGAATGGGTGGATGAGCATGTCGGCTTTGTGGATTCCGCCGTGGACCGCATCGTTCCGCCGTCCGAATCCGCCACTCACGATCCGCTGGAAGTAACGGTTGAAACCTTCAGCGAGTGGATTGTTGATAAAACCCAGTTTAAAGGCGATCTGCCGACCGTTCCGGGCATGGAACTGACCGACAATTTAATGGCGTTTGTCGAGCGCAAACTCTTCACCCTTAACACCGGGCATGCTATAACCGCGTACCTCGGAAAACTGGCAGGTCATCAGACCATTCGCGACGCCATTCTGGATGAGAAAATCCGCGCCGTGGTGAAAGGCGCGATGGAAGAGAGCGGCGCGGTGCTGATTAAGCGCTACGGTTTTGATGCCGATAAACACGCGGCGTACATCCAGAAAATCCTGGGTCGTTTTGAAAACCCGTATTTGAAAGATGACGTTGAGCGCGTGGGCCGCCAGCCGCTGCGTAAACTGAGCGCGGGTGACCGTTTGATCAAGCCATTACTGGGTACGCTGGAATACGGTTTACCGCACGACAACCTGGTGCTGGGGATTGCCGCCGCGATGCACTATCGCAGCGAACAGGACCCACAGGCTCAGGAACTGGCGCAACTGCTGGCAGACAAAGGCCCGCAGGCGACGCTTGCCGAAATCTCTGGTCTGGATGCCAACAGCGAGGTTGTGGCAGCGGCAGTTAACGCGTACAACGCGCAGCCATGATGTGTCCGGGTGCGGTGCAGCCCGCACCCGTTTTTAGATTGTCAGATATGCAGGCAAAAATGGAAGAAACACAGGCCTTTGAAAACCGAGTGCTTGAGCGTCTGAATGCTGGCAAAACCGTCCGAAGCCTGTTAATCGCCGCTGTAGAATTGCTTACCGAGGCGGTCAATATTCTGGTGCTTCAGGTATTCCGCAAAGATGACTACGCGGTGAAATATGCCGTTGAGCCATTGCTGGACGGCGACGGCCCGTTGGGCGATCTTTCGGTGCGATTAAAACTCATCTACGGCCTTGGCGTGATCAGCCGAGCCGAATACGAAGACTGTGAGTTATTAATGGCGCTGCGCGAAGAGCTGAATCACGACGGCAACGAATACGTCTTCACCGACGATGAAATCCTTGGCCCCTTCGGTGAGCTGCACTGCGTCAGCGCCCTGCCGACCGCGCCGGTTTTCGACGTCGACGGCGATCCGGAACTCAATGCCATGCAGAAACAGCGCTACCAGCAAATTGTCCGCTCCACGATGGTCCTCTCCCTGACTGAGCTTATCTCCCGGGTAAGCTTAAAAAAAGCCTTCCAGAAGTAAGCCCGCGCGCAATAGTGTATCCTTGCAATAAATTCCCATTATTTGAGTCTGCATCATGAAAGAAGTCGAAAAAAACGAGATTAAACGTCTGAGCGATCGTCTGGACGCCATTCGCCATCAGCAAGCGGGCCTGTCGCTGGTTGAGCACGCCGAAAAATACGCCGAGCTGGAAAAAGAAAAAGAAACCCTCGAAACGGAAATCACCCGTCTGCACGGCGTGGTCAGCCAGAAGCTCAGCAAAGAAGCGCAGAAGCTGATGGACATGCCGTTTAAGCGCGCCATCACTAAAAAAGAGCAGGCCGATATGGGCAAGCTGAAAAAAAGCGTGCGCGGTATCGTGGTGGTTCACCCGATGACGGCGCTAGGCCGTGAAATGGGTCTGAAAGAAATGACTGGATTTGCGAATAGCGCGTTTTAATTCTCGCCGACAGTACACTTTGCTAACAAAAACACGTCAACTTCAGCCCGATATATTTACAAAAAAAATATATCGGGTCTAACCTATTCATTATCACCGCTCTTATTCTAAATAAATAGGATTTCCTTAACCCATAAGTAAAACGCTGGTTCACAATTTGTTTTCACAGGCGTAAAGTAGAATCTCTTCTCTTCTATTATTGAATTAAGACACAGCCAGTTTAAGGAAACGCATACGTTTCTTTGGGTGTAATGTGTGTTATTACATTAGGTTAAAAACTTATGAATTCTACTGAAAAATCAACCTTCCAGAATAGCGCTTTATCATTAGACCAAAAACTTGAAAAAGCACGTTCCGAACTGCTTGACCTTGGTGCCAGAAACAGGCTGCTAAACATACCCAGATCAAAAAACTCACGTTTTTTGGAAATCATAGATGAGCGGTCAGAACAAATTTATCAATTATTAGTTTCTGAGAAGAAGACTTTTACATTTTTACACGGCAAAGCAGGTAAAGATGAAGATGATTCGGAGGAAACCACTAATGAAGAAAAAGATTTTGTATATCATTATGATGATAATGATACTGAAATAAAAACCCAGCACCTGGATACAAAACTACAGACCCGGTTGACACCGAAAGGGCTGCAAAGCCGTTTACTTGATCTGTACCATGACGCAAAAACACTTGAAGAAGAACAAGGCGTCAACATTCTGTATCTCACTTTGGGTACTTTAAAGTGGATTGATCCAGCTAATAAAGAAAATATCCGTTATGCCCCCCTGATACTGATACCTGTCAATCTGGAGCGCGGTAATGCGGGTGAAAGATTTAAAATCAAGTTACGCGCTGATGATATTATACCCAATCTATCTCTTGAAGCATTTCTGGATCGTGTTCATCATATTTCTCTACCTGAAATGCAACAAAATGAAAATGATGAAATAAATATTACGGAGTATATTGAATCTGTTCGTCAGGCTATATCTTTAAAAACAGATTGGGAAGTTAAAGCAAACGATATTATTTTGGGATTATTTTCTTTTTCAAAATTTCTTATGTATCGCGATCTTGATCCTTCAAACTGGCCAGATGAGGAGGCCCTTACCTCAAACTATCTTATCAGGTCATTAATGGAGGATGGATTTGAAGAAAATAACGATCTTATCTCTGAAGACAGCCCTATCGATCCCATTATCTTACCAAAAGATATGTTGCATATTATGGACAGCGACAGTTCGCAAACGCTGGCTATTCATGAAGTACGCAACGGTAAAAACTTAGTTATTCAGGGTCCTCCAGGTACAGGTAAATCACAAACAATCGCTAACATCATTGCTTCGGCCATTGCTGATGGAAAAACCATTCTGTTTGTTGCCGAGAAAATGGCAGCACTTGAGGTTGTCAAACGGCGGCTCGATCAGTCAGGCGTAGGTGACGCATGTCTGGAATTACACAGTAACAAAGCAAACAAACGTATGTTGTTGGAGGAATTAAAAAGAGTGTGGGAGTTAGGATCACCTCGTGGTGAGTATCCAAACGAGCTGATTGAAAATCTTACTGAAACACGTGATTCATTAAACGATCACCCCGCTCGTTTACATAAAATTTATTCACCTTCTGGCTTAACACCCTATCAGGTTATTGGGCAACTTGTGCGGTTACGGCAGGCAGGTCAATCACCTGGCGATTTTAACCTTCATCATTTCGAGGAATGGACCAATAACGATCTGATTAAACGCCTGAGTCTTGCTAAAGAACTGATTGAAAGAGTTGAAGATATCGGCTTACCAAAAAATCACCCTTGGTATGGCGTTGGACGTGAGGAAATTTTACCGGGTGAAATTGATCGGCTACTTGTCAAAATTACTAATGTCAAAAATCAATTAAATGAATTTTATACGTTAATTACATTAACGGCTCAACGTATTGGTTTAACGCCAGAGCCTGTATTTTTTGAAGATACCGAAAATTTGGTTTCAGTTGCTCAAAACATCAAAAAAGCACCCATTTTTAATGAGACAGCTTTAACATCAACCGTATGGTCAACCTCTCTGAATGAAATTAAGGCATTGATTACCCTGGGCTGTGATTATCAGCAATGCTTTAGTGCTATAGAAGATCAAATTTATATTGAACAAATTGACATGCCTTTATTAGAGCTTCGCGATGAATTGAAGACGATACCCGGTGACTTTCTACCTGACGGTTATGCAGCCTCGAGAAGATTATCAACACTTTTACCCAAAGTTCAGTCAGAAGCCATTCGTCTTGCAAAAGAGCTGGGTACACAAGCTGCCTATTTTTCTCCTCAGGAAATTAAACAGCTCATTGAACTAAGCTTACGCGTAGCTGATGCGCCAGAAGCAAGCCCGGAAGCTTTTATTGCCTCTGTTTGGGAACATGGTGTTGAACAAGCAGGAGAGATAGTTGATTCAATAAGCAAGTTAAAAGCACTTCGGGAAAAAGTAGAACCTCATATTTTTGAGGTTGCCTGGGATGCTGAACTTACTCAAATTCGTCAAAGCCTGGCTGTTCATACCGGTATATTTCGCTTTGCCAATGGCGAATGGCGGCGAGCGCGTGCTGTCTCTCGTTCCCTTCTAAAGGATTCTGCACAACCGATTCCACAACAAATCGCATTACTGGATGATTTGATTCAAGCGCAATCCTTACGGCAGAAAATTATCAGTCTCGATGATTTCGGTAATAAAGCATTCGGACCACACTGGCGTGGTGAAAGCAGTGACAGTGATTTTCTGAAAGGGCTTGTTGAATGGATGGCGACATTAAAAGATGTTGGCGCAGAGGCACGTATGCTCGCGAGCCGACTTTCCGATCGCGAAACGATCAAACATCTTGGCCTCCAACTTATGCAGTTACTAGAGCAGGCAGGGTTTGAGCTTAATACGCTGTGGAAATCTTTTGGTACTACTCCTGAAAAATGGTTCGACAACCATTATTCAATCCAGCGAGTTCCTCTTAGCTACGCTGAAGCTATCGTTCAGAAATTAATGCGTATTGATACCGGTTCTCACAAGCTGATGGTTACGCCTGCCGATCAGGCAAGCGAAAGACTGACGCTTGTTGAAGCGGTAATTAGCCTTCAAAACCAAAAGGAAAAAATAAATTCCTACAGCGATTTAGCCTGTGCAGCGTTTGGGGATTGTTGGTTAGCAAGCCAGTCTGATTGGCAAGTATTGTTGGCTGGCAGCCAGTGGATTGAAAAATATGGAGAGCTTCGTTTTATTACCGCCACAATTCCAGACCGTGACGAGTTGGTAGAAACAACAGCGCAATTATCTGCCATGGATATCAAAATTAGAGAAATGCTGGCAGATATCGCCATGGATTTGGCCTCAAATGTAGAGGCTATTTTCAATTCCAGTTCTCATACCTCTCTAAGGATTGATGAAGTAAAAAATAAGCTGGCTTCCTGGTTGGTCAACGCTGAACAGCTTTCAAAATGGGTATCCTGGCAACACAGACGTACTCAAGCGAATCAACAAGGTCTGGCTGAGGTAACAGAACGATTAGAAGATGGACGCCTTTCTCTGTCCCAATGTTATTCTTCTGTAGAATATGCTTACTATGAGTCGCTCTTCAGAGTAATGGCAGAACAAACCCCTTCACTCGCTCGTTTTGATGGCGAATTACATACTCGCAAAGTACAACAATTCGCGGAACTGGATCGCAGACGAATAAAATCATCAAGCTTTGAAGTCGCACGAGCCCATCATAGAAAAATCCCTTCTAAAACGGGAGCGGCTGGGCCAGTTGGTGTTTTACGCGCGGAAATGGCAAGGAAACGTGGCCATATGCCAATTAGACAATTAATGCTCAGAGCTGGGCCAGCAATTCAGGCATTAAAGCCGGTCATGATGATGAGCCCGCTTTCCGTCGCTCAATTTTTAATTCCCGGTAAGCAAAAGTTCGATTTATTGGTAATGGATGAAGCGAGCCAAATTCAGCCTGTTGATGCTATTGGTGCGATTGCTCGCTGTCAGCAAGTTGTAGTCGTGGGTGATGAACGACAACTGCCGCCAACCAGTTTCTTCTCACGAATGACTGAAGCCAGCAATGATGATGAAGATGACTCAACACAGGTCGCGGATATCGAAAGCATTCTGGGCCTGTTTGTCGCCAGAGGATTACCACAACGTATGCTGCGCTGGCACTATCGCAGCCGACATCAGTCACTCATTGCAGTGTCAAATAGCCAATTTTATGAGAACAAACTCTTTATTGTTCCCAGTCCTTATACACAAGAAGCAGGCATGGGGTTACGTTTCCATCATATTACAGACGGCGTTTTTGAATCAGGAGCAAGTAACTCAAACCCTATTGAAGCAAAACGGGTTGCTACTGCCATTATTGAGCATATTCAAACACACCCGGAGTTATCGCTGGGTGTCGCGACGTTTTCGGTTTCACAACGCAAAGCGATTCAGGACGAGCTGGAATTACTGCGTCGGTTAAATCCCCAATACGAAGACTTTTTCCATGCTCACCCTGGGGAGCCCTTCTTTATCAAAAACTTAGAAAACATTCAGGGTGATGAGCGCGATGTCATTATGATTTCTGTCGGTTATGCACGTAATACCCAGGGATATTTGGCGATGCGATTTGGCCCATTAGGTTCGCAAGGAGGAGAGCGACGTCTTAATGTACTGATTAGCCGCGCTAAACGCCGCTGTGAAGTCTTTGCATCTATTACTGATGAGGATATTAACCTTGAACGTGCTAAAGGGGTTGGTGTTCACGCATTTAAACTCTTCTTGCAATATGCCCGTACAGGGCGCCTGGCCATGGCTACACCGTCAGGAAGACCAATGGATAGCGTATTTGAAGAACAGGTCGCCCAGGCGTTGCAAAGTAAAGGCTATCAGGTCCATCCGCAGGTCGGTATTGCCGGTTTCTTTATCGATCTTGCGATTGCCGATCCGGATATGCCGGGCCGTTATCTGCTGGGCATTGAATGTGATGGAAGTGCCTATCATTCATCGCGTTCAGCACGCGAGCGCGACAGGCTTCGCCAGGCTGTACTGGAAGATCATGGTTGGATCATTCATCGCATATGGAGTACCGACTGGTTTCAACGCCCGGATGAACAATTACAGCGCGTTATCACTGCCATTGAAAATGCTAAAACAGAACTAAACCAGCGCGATGAGCAACGCATCAGCGCCAGACGGGCGGTTCCTGTTGAAATCGTCAGAGTTGAAGACGAAGAATTTATCGGAATTGGGCTCAACACATCTGCCCCTTCGGTTGATCAAATAAATGAATACCAGGAAGCGCAACCGGAAATGAATCCCTGTTATGCATTGCATGAAATGCCATCCGGTCTTTTGGCTGAGCTGATTGAAAAAATCGTTTTGCAGGAATCGCCTATTCATAGTAGTGAGGTCATAACTCGTCTAAGGACGGCATGGGGTCTACAACGTGCAGGTGCAAGAATTGAAACTACAGTGAATAACGCAGCGGCCATAGCTTGCCGTAAAGGAAAGGTTTATCACGACGGTGATTTCTTATTGCATCGTGATGCAAAACTTCTCTGTCGCAACAGACAAAACGTCACTTCAGCGGGTCTTCGTAAGCCCGAAATGATCTCTCCTCTGGAAATAGCTTCTGGCATTACTGAGGTTGTGAAAATTAATCTGGGTGCAACAGAAGATGAAATAATCACCGCCATCTCCCGAATGCTTGGCTTCAGGTCAACCAGCAGCACCCTTAAGCGTATCATTTCGGATGTTATCGCCCAGCAGATTCAGGATGGTCCGTTAATTCAGCGTGACGAACTTATTGTGGCAAATGAACCCAATGAAATCGAACAGGTAATTTGAGATATGTTTTTTCCCCTCTCAATTTCTGAGAGGGGAAATCCGCGCATATCTTCCCCGCGAAATTACAAATCTACGACTCCCCGCGCCTCTAAGTGGCCCAACCAATTCGCAAAAATTTCCCCTCAAAAATCACAAACCCACAAAATACCCGTTACCACCACATTGCATACAAGCAACATTTGGTTAACCATTCATCGACACCAACCCTACATCACACTATTGGTAGGACCACTTTTACAAATGACGTGACGCAAAGCAGAGCGGAGACTCGTTGCGTAGGCGAATTTGCGGTCCTCGGGAGAATTGCATGAGCCTCTGGCAACAAAACTACGATCCGGCTGGTAACATTTGGTTTTCCAGTCTTATCGCATCGTTACCAATCCTGTTTTTCTTCTTCGCGCTGATTAAGCTGAAGCTGAAAGGCTATGTCGCCGCTTCCTGGACCGTGGCGATCGCGCTGGCAGTTGCGCTGTTTTTCTACGATATGCCTGCGGATAACGCCTTCGCGTCAGTGATCTATGGCTTCTTCTACGGCCTGTGGCCGATTGCCTGGATCATCATCGCGGCGGTGTTTGTATACAAAATTTCGGTGAAAACCGGGCAGTTCGACATCATCCGGTCATCAATACTGTCGATTACCCCGGACCAACGTCTGCAAATGTTGATTGTTGGTTTCTGCTTCGGTGCCTTCCTCGAAGGGGCCGCCGGGTTCGGCGCGCCGGTGGCAATTACCGCCGCCCTGCTGGTGGGCCTCGGCTTCAACCCGCTGTACGCCGCCGGGCTGTGCCTGATTGTTAACACCGCGCCGGTAGCGTTTGGCGCGATGGGCATCCCGATTCTGGTGGCAGGCCAGGTGACCGGTCTGGATAGCTTTGAAATCGGCCAGATGGTGGGCCGCCAGCTGCCGTTCCTGACTATCATCGTGCTGTTCTGGATCATGGGCATTATGGACGGCTGGCGCGGCATCAAAGAGACCTGGCCTGCGGTAATGGTCGCGGGCGGCTCCTTCGCTATCGCCCAGTACCTCAGCTCCAACTTTATCGGGCCGGAACTGCCGGACATTATCTCCTCGCTGGTTTCGCTGGTGTGCCTGACGCTGTTCCTGAAGCGCTGGCAGCCGACGCGTATCTTCCGCTTCGGCGATATGGGCGCATCGGTGGTCGATCAAACGCTGGCCCGCAAAAACTACACGGCTCGCCAGGTGGTTCGCGCGTGGTCACCGTTCCTGTTCCTCACCGCGACCGTCACGCTGTGGAGTATTCCGCCGTTTAAAGCGCTGTTCGCCCCTGGCGGCGCGCTGTACGACATGGTGATTAATGTTTCCGTACCGTACCTGGACAAACTGGTGGCGCGTATGCCGCCGGTCGTGAACGCCGCCACGCCGTATGCGGCGGTGTACAAATTCGACTGGTTCTCCGCCACCGGCACCGCGATCCTGTTCGCCGGGCTGATCTCCATTGTCTGGCTGAAAATGAAACCCACTGCCGCCATCAAAACCTTCGGCGAAACGCTGAAAGAACTGGCGCTGCCGATCTACTCCATCGGGATGGTGCTGGCCTTTGCCTTTATCTCCAACTATTCGGGCCTGTCATCTACGCTTGCTTTAGCGCTGGCGCATACGGGTTCGGCGTTTACCTTCTTCTCGCCGTTCCTCGGCTGGCTGGGGGTATTCCTGACCGGGTCAGACACCTCGTCTAACGCCCTGTTCGCCGCGCTCCAGGCCACTGCCGCCCAGCAGATTGGCGTATCGGATGTGCTGATGGTCGCCGCTAACACCACCGGCGGGGTAACCGGCAAAATGATTTCGCCGCAGTCCATCGCCATCGCCTGCGCCGCGGTAGGGCTGGTGGGCAAAGAATCGGACCTGTTCCGCTTCACCGTGAAACACAGCCTGATTTTCACCTGCATGGTGGGCGTGATCACCACGCTTCAGGCCTATGTCTTAACCTGGATGATTCCATGACGATAACCACGCTGCGCCTGGCTGACCAACTGGTCGAGCGTATTCAGGCGCTAATCGCGGACCAGCAACTCGACGGCGGGATGCGCCTGCCGTCCGAGCGCCAACTGGCGGTGATCCTCGGCGTCTCGCGCAACAGCGTGCGCGAGGCGATACAGATTTTGATTCGCGAAGGCACGCTGGTCAGCCGCCGTGGGGGCGGCACCTTTGTGCGCTATCAGCTTGAGCCGTGGTCGGAACAACGCATCGTCCAGCCGATAAAAACGTTGCTGGCGGACGATCCGGGTTATCGCTATGACATTCTCGAAGCCCGCCACGCCATTGAGGCCAGCACCGCCTGGCACGCGGCGTTGCGCGCCACCGAAGCGGATAAAGAGAAACTGCGCTACTGCTTCGACGCCACGCTGAAATTCACCGAGCGTGACGACCCGGATCTCGCCGCCCAGGCCGACGTACGATTCCACCTGGCCGTGGCGGAGGCGTCGCACAACGTGGTGCTGCTGCAGACCATGCGCGGCTTTTTCGATCTGCTGCAATCCTCGGTGATGCAGAGCCGCCAGCGCATGTACCTCGAACCGCCAATTTTTTCACAGCTCACCGAACAGCACCGCGAGGTGCTGGACGCCATTTTAGCCGGAGATGCCGAGCGGGCGCGCAAAGCCGTCACGCAACACCTCGGCTTTGTCCATTCCACCATTAAACGTCTTGACGAAGATGTGGCGCGCCAGGCGCGAGTCACCCGCCTGCCCGACATCGATGACAATTCCAGGGAGAACGAATGATGATTATTTCCGCCGCAAGCGACTACCGCGCCGCCGCTCAACGTATCCTGCCGCCGTTCCTGTTTCACTACATCGACGGCGGGGCCTATGCCGAATATACCCTGCGCCGCAACGTGGAAGACCTTTCTCAGGTGGCCCTGCGCCAGCGGGTGCTGAAAAATATGTCCGACCTGAGCCTCGAAACGAAACTGTTCGACGAAACCCTGTCGATGCCGGTCGCGCTCGCGCCGGTCGGGCTGTGCGGCATGTACGCGCGGCGCGGCGAAGTGCAGGCGGCGAAAGCTGCGGATGCCAAAGGCATTCCGTTTACGCTGTCCACCGTTTCGGTCTGCCCGATTGAAGAGGTCGCGCCGAAAATTCAGCGCCCGATGTGGTTCCAACTGTATGTCCTGCGCGATCGCGGATTTATGCGTAACGCCCTGGAGCGCGCCAAAGCGGCGGGCTGTTCAACGCTGGTGTTTACCGTCGATATGCCGACCCCAGGTGCGCGTTATCGCGACGCCCACTCCGGGATGAGCGGTGCCAACGCGGCGATGCGCCGTTACTGGCAGGCGGCAACCCACCCGCAATGGGCGTGGGACGTGGGCCTGCACGGTCGTCCGCATGATTTAGGCAACATCTCGGCTTATCTCGGCAAGCCCACCGGGCTGGAAGATTACATCGGCTGGCTGGCCAATAACTTCGACCCGTCGATCTCCTGGAAAGACCTGGAGTGGATCCGCGAATTCTGGGATGGCCCGATGGTGATTAAAGGCATTCTCGACCCAGAGGACGCTAAAGACGCAGTGCGCTTCGGCGCGGATGGAATTGTTGTTTCTAACCACGGCGGCCGCCAGTTGGACGGCGTACTCTCCTCGGCGCGCGCGCTGCCTGCCATTGCCGACGCGGTGAAAGGCGATATCGCTATTCTCGCCGACAGCGGCATTCGCAGCGGGCTGGATGTGGTGCGAATGATCGCCCTGGGCGCAGATACCGTGCTGCTGGGCCGCGCGTATCTTTACGCGCTGGCGACCCACGGCCAGGCGGGCGTGGCGAATCTGCTGAATCTGATTGAGAAAGAGATGCGGGTCGCGATGACCCTGACCGGCGCGAAATCGATTAAAGAAATTAGCCGGGATTCACTGGTGCCGGACCCGGAGTTTACCTCGGTGTTGGCGTCGTTGCCGGCTTCAAGCGCCAGCGTGTCGAAGCGCGTGGATGCGGCGTAAACCGGGACTGCCCTCAGGGATGAGGGCGGATAGACTTCATTAATCCAATTGCATATCAAAAAACTCTATATTCATCCGAGAATAAGCCATATTCATCAGTCAAAATATTAAGATAATTGATAGCCTCTTGCTGAAAGTCGCACTTTTTGCAGCGGGGGATATTTTCAGATGAGTTTGACAATATCAGGCCATTGTCTCTCGATTTTTTAGCCAGTTCAGGTGCAACGGTAGTTAATTTTTGAGATCGTTGAAAATGAGTCATTAAGTATACTGCCTTTATTTCTACCAGTCCTGAGCAGACGCGGTTTTATCGTTTTTCCCGCGCCACTTTTTGAGTTCATACAAATTACGTGGTGAAAGATAGACGTTGCCTTTCCCCTCTTTCATCGCTTTCATCAGGCCCAGCGCAGTGAGTTTCTTTAAATCCTCGCGGGCCGTATTTTCTGATACGCCCATCCGGGCACAAACCTCCGCAGCGGTAAACAAAATGCCGGGTTGATTAATGGCGATAGCCGCTAAATCGCGCTGACGGGCGTTAATCTGGCTGAAAATCCCTGAGTCATATAACCAGGCGCGCAACTCAACGCGGGTATGAATAAACTGTTGAATATAATCAAGGTACTCCTGCACGGCGCGCGACACGATCTCGCACTGATAATTAACGAAATAGGTTAAATCCATCTCATCCGTTTCGGAGTAAAGATAGGCGCGAACATATTTGGCTGGCGCGTTTTTTAGCAATTTCGAAATTGAGATATAGCGGAACGCGGTATAGCCGCATTTCAACATATACCAGTAAAACAGCGCCCTGGCGGTTCTGCCATTACCGTCTTTAAAAGGATGCAGATAGCCAATCATAAAATGAATAATGCAGGCTTTTACCAGCGGATGAAGATAGGTTTCATCTTCTGCGGTTTCGTGGGGCATATTGATAAAAGCGCATAGACGTTCCAGCGCTTCTGGCAACCTGTCCGCGTCAGGAGGCGTATGGATCACATTACCCTGATGATCGGCGACGACAACATTATCGCTCACCGTTCTGAGCTGCCCGGGGAGGTATTTATCGTCGCTGATCCCCTCAATAGCCACCCGGTGCAGCGTCTGTATTTCCTCTACGCTAAACGGCGCATCGCCCCGCCCCGAGACATATTTCATCATGCGGAAATTCCCCATGATCATTTTCTCGCCTTCGTCGCGCGGCATGCGCCCAACTTTAAGCATTTCCAACGCCACCCGGCTGGTTGTAGCCGCGCCTTCCAGCTGACTGGAGGCAATGGCCTCGGCCAGCGTTAACTCATCCATTAAATAATCCGCCGCGTCGAATTTTTCATAGCGTTCGGTTTCTGCAGCGGATGAGGTTAAACGGTCAACGACAGAACAAGATTTCTGGATCAGCGCGGTAACGTTAATCCTCGGTATACAGTACCTTGCTGACGGATTGCTGGTGCGCATGTGCAACAAGGGAAGTTGCGTGGCTGAAATACGGCGCGCCATAACAATATGCTGCCAAAGAGAAAGCAGTTTTTCCGGGTCGCGAATGCGGCGCTTGAGTTGATCGTAATGCAAGTACGGCGTGCCTTTCAGGCGGTATTCCACCAGATAATCCATGATGAATTCTGGCGTCATCCCGCTAAGGGGTAATCGTTGCGGCGGTGGAGTAACCTTCACGCTTCACCTCAAAATCGGCTGAAATTGAGGTGATGATGGGCTTAAAACGATAACTTAACAAGCGAAAGGCTAAAAAAACATCACCCCGCTGGCTTCGCACTTCCCCACAACCGGCGCGAATAATCCTCAATTTGCCCTGAAATACGCCTTTTTTGCATCGTTCGGGTCCAGCTTACCGATAGCCCTGCTGCGCTTAGCAGGCGGTGATACTGTTCATCATCAAACGGCATATGCCAGGCGATGGCGGCGGCATCGCGGATGCTGACGTCACTGGTGCGCGACGCCAGTTCCAGCGGCGCGTCGGCGCTGACGGTGCCGCCCTGGATCACGCGGTATAGCCAGCCGGTGCGCGCGGTTTGCTGCATCAGCAATGACAAATCGCTGATGGCAAAATGGAAGTTAACTTTGAAGCACGGCGAGCGCGGCTGGGTGACCTGGATCAGCGCCTCACCCCATCGGAAAATATCACCGATATAGACGTTGTCCTCGGTTAGCCCGACGGTAGAAATATTTTCGCCAAATGCCGGGGCGACAAACCGATCCGCCTGCGCCGGGAATTCACGCGTCCACTGGGCGTAATGCTCGCGGGGATAGTGGCATAGCGCGCGATCAGGTCCCCCGTGGATCACTTTTTCCGCCTGCTGATCGCCTTCCAGACCCAGATCGGTCAGGGTTAACGCACCTTCGACCTGAACCTTGGCGATGGCGCTGGGGCGGCTTCCGGGGTAATCACGCACCAGGCCGATGTAAATGTCTGCGGGATAATGCATCTGCTGCTCCTTATGCGGATACAAAAAAAGCGAGCCTCAGGCTCGCTCTATTAATGCAATATTGCAAGCTTATTTTTAGTGGCATACGTTAAAAATAGTTCTTACTCACTTTCTAATTCATTAAGGCGAATTTGAGATGAGGAAAAATGATAAAATCTGATTTTGGTAAATATTTTTATTAACATAAAATACAGGCGTACAATACTGTCAGTTTTCATTATTCGTAAGGATATAGTATGCAAGCATCCGATTATTTAAGGATAAAATATCAGGCCGACAGGCAAATAGCTTTAACGACTCAAAATGCAATTGGGGGAGTTTTACATTCGGCAAAAGGGGTTGCATCTGATATTTATGCCGATATTGAACGGGCCAGTTGGTATTCATCGTACTTTATACCGCAATACAATGATGTTTGCCAGGAGCTCAAGTCCGAAGAAATACGCTCGCTCTATTCTATCGAGTCTATATATCGTCATCGGGATGTTATTGCATACATGCTTTATTTGTATTTCAAAATGGTATGTGATGATGTTGAGAAAGGCAATTCCGAAGGATCGGCTCGTAAATTGATCAAAAAGATGGCAGGTGTGGCCTCCCATATGAATGTTGCTGGAGGGACGCGGTATGCTTTTGCGGCAGCAGCTTCTGTTGCGCTTTCTCAGTCTGGCTTCATGTCTAAAATCGTTGTTGAACGTTTATCGGCTAAACTCCCTCAAGCGGTTTTTGCGCTTCAGTTCTATGGGATTCAACAAAAATGCGCCCTTGCTGCCCGATACCTTAAAGTTATGGATCCCGAATATTATTGGGTTCTGTATCAGGAAAAGCTTGAAATGCTTTATTATTTTATCGAGCCGATGCTTTCTGAAATTATTAAAAAAGTGAAATCAAAAATCTTCTCGAACCTTAATCAATTGACAGATTTCATACAAGGCAACTTTGATGTTTAAAAGTTTAATAACGCTATTATTAGAAAGCGTGGTTTTCCCCGCGTTAGTAATAGCTTTTGCTCTGTTATGGTTCCATCTATTCCCAGACCATTGTCTGCTATTAACATTGATTACGGTTATTGTTTTGATTTGGCTTTTTCCACGCTTTACCTCAAAGCGATAATAAAAATGTATATGATTACAGATGCAGGGATGGAGAGAGAATATTTCAACCTCATTCTGGGAAATGTGAAACTCACGTCGATTACGCCTGATCTTTACCCCGGAGCATCTACAGGCATGCATCTTGAAACTGTTCTACTGCGCTACGAGAAAATTACATGGAAACACTGCGACGGCAATATCATTTATACCGATGAATGGAATCATCGAGCCGTTTATTAAAAAATCAGAACAGAAATGAGTTAACTATGAGAGTGTAAGTCGCTTCTATAGGCGAAGGTATATTTTGATCCAGCCACTTGCCGGAATTCAGGTTAAGCAGGCTATTAGCATGATAAAAGAAGCGGTGGGCATTTCATTTGTGAAGAAAAAAACGCCTGATGTAATACATCAGGCGTTTTAAAGTAAACCTGACAGGAATTACTTAGCGGCAAAACGTGCAGCAGCTTCGTCCCAGTTCACCACTTCCCAGAAGGCTTTGATGTAGTCAGGACGTTTGTTCTGATATTTCAGGTAGTAAGCGTGTTCCCACACGTCCAGGCCCAGAATAGGGAAGCCGGATGCGCCAGAGATGGCTTCGCCCATCAGCGGGCTGTCCTGGTTTGCGGTAGACACCACAGCCAGTTTGTCGCCCTGCAGCACCAGCCACGCCCAGCCGGAGCCGAAGCGCGTTGCCGCCGCTTTCTCAAAATCTTCTTTGAATTTTTCCACGGAACCGAAATCGCGTTCGATAGCCGCTTTCAGGTCGCCCTGCAGCGTGGTGCCGGTTTTCAGGCCTTTCCAGAACAGGCTGTGGTTCGCGTGGCCGCCTGCGTTGTTGCGCAGTACGGTTTTCTTGTCAGCCGGAACCTGATCCAGTTTAGCGATCAGTTCTTCTACCGGCAGGTTAGCGAATTCAGGCAGAGACTCCAGCGCTGCGTTAGCGTTGTTGACGTAGGTCTGGTGGTGTTTGGTGTGATGGATTTCCATCGTTTGCTTATCGAAATGCGGTTCCAGGGCGTCATAAGCGTAAGGCAGGGATGGCAGTGTATAGCTCATTTTTCATCTCCATTATTGTCGGGCGGCAAACGGACTTTTCAGAACCGGTGTGTTAACGCCGCGTAATCAGTGGGATCATTATAGTTAATTAAATGATATTGAAAATGTTTATCAATGCCGCATTTATTATAAGGTTATTCACAACAGGAATAAGTCAGTTTGCGAGGCGCTTCACAGCGATAACGGTTTTTCTGCCAGGTACTTGCCGGGATGGCAAAAATACGAAGGTAGCTGCCGGGTAAACGGGCCATAGTCGATGCTCCTCATGTTCCCTGGAGCAAAAAATGACGATAAATATCGCACTTTTTGGGATTGGCCTGGACACTTACTGGCCGCAATTTAGTGGGCTCGAACAGCGTCTGACGGATTATCTGTCGCGCATCCACCAGCGCCTTTCCTCCCCTGAACGTCACATCATTAACGGCGGCCTGATCGATAACGTCGCCAAAGCCGACGCCTTCGCTGCCGAAATTAACAACCAGCCGGTTGACGCGATCTGCCTCTATATCAGCACCTACGCTCTCAGCGCCACGGTGCTGCCGCTGGTGCAGCGCCTCAACAAGCCGGTGATTATTCTGGCGCTTCAGCCGGAACCCGGCCTGCCTTACGCCGCGATCCGCGCCCTCGCCGATCGCGGTGCCCGCACCGGGGAATGGCTGGCCCATTGCCAGGCATGCAGCGCGCCGGAACTGGCGAACGTGTTTAACCGCGCGGGTATTCGTTATCAGCTGTTAGTTGGCGCGCTGGAAGACGATGACACCGTCTGGCAGGAGGCCGACGCCTGGCTTAACGCGGTAAAAGTGAAGCGAGCGCTGGCGGCTGCACAGGTAGGCGTGCTGGGACATTACTACGATGGCATGGTCGATGTTTACAGCAACATGACCAATCTGTCGGCCCGGCTCGGCGTGCGCTTTAAGCCGCTGGAGATGTGCGAGGTGGCGGAGTACCGGGAAAACGTCACGCTGGCGCAAACCCAGGCCAAATGGCAGGAGCTGGAACAGGCGATGCATATCGATCCGGCCTGCGAGCAAGCAGAGCTCGATCGCGCGGTGCAAACCGCCTGCGCGCTGGATGCCCTGGTGGAAAATAACCAGCTGGCGGCGCTGGCCTATTACTACGAAGGACGCAACGGCAACGCCTATGAGAATATCATTACTTCAGTGATCATGGGAACGACGCTGCTCACCGGGCGCGGCATCCCGGTGGCGGGCGAGTACGAAATCAAAAACGTGCTGGCGATGAAAATCATGCAACTGCTGGGCGCGGGCGGTTCGTTCTCGGAACCTTACGGGATCGAATTCCACGATGATGTGGTGCTGTGGGGCCACGACGGCCCGGCGCATCCGCTGATGGCGGACGGCGAGGTGCGTCTGGTGCCGCTGCCGGTGTATCACGGTAAACCCGGTAAGGGCGTGTCGATCCAAATGACGGTCAAACCCGGTCCGGTAACGTTTTTATCGGTGGTGGAAGACGCGGATAACCGCGTGATCCTGCAATATGCCGAAGGCGAGGCCGTGGCGGGTGAGACACTGGATATCGGCAATACCAATAGCCGTTACCGCTTCCCCGTCAGCGCCCGGGATTTTACCACCCGCTGGAGCCTCGGTGGCCCATCGCACCACTGCGCGATTGGCATCGGCCATCAGGGCGCATTGCTGGAAAAACTCGCCTGGCTGCTGGCCATTCCGGCGGTGAAAATCGCCTGATCCTCCCTCCTCCCGGCTGCTGCCGGGAGGAGAAAATTCGAACTGTGATCCCGGTCTTACCCACCCGCTGTTTTTTGCCATTTATGATGTGTGCGCGGCAGTTGCCCGAAGGTAGCCCTATTCCTGTATCCCTAAACTCGTCGTCATTGGGGGTGTGCTCGAACCCCTGGCCATTCGACAAAATGAGGAATTAAAGAATGAGTAACGCAATAACGATGGGGATCCTCTGGCACCTTATTGGCGCGGCCAGCGCCGCCTGTTTTTACGCTCCTTTTAAGCAGGTAAAAAACTGGTCATGGGAAACCATGTGGTCAGTGGGCGGGATAGTGTCGTGGATTGTTCTGCCCTGGGCGGTCAGCGCCGCGCTGCTGCCTGATTTCTGGTCCTACTACGGTTCGTTCAGCACTTCCACGCTGTTGCCGGTATTCCTGTTCGGCGCGATGTGGGGCATCGGCAACATCAACTACGGCCTGACCATGCGCTATCTGGGCATGTCGATGGGCATCGGGATCGCCATCGGCATCACCTTAATTGTCGGCACCCTGATGACGCCAATTCTGAACGGCAAATTCGGCGTACTGGTGGGCACTCCCGGTGGGCAAATGACGCTGCTTGGCGTGTTTGTGGCGCTGATTGGCGTCGGGATCGTCACCCGCGCAGGCCAATTGAAAGAGCGCCAGATGGGCATCAAAGCCGAGGAGTTCAACCTCAAGAAAGGGCTGATTCTGGCAGTAATGTGCGGCATTTTCTCCGCCGGGATGTCCTTTGCGATGGATGCGGCGAAGCCGATGCATGAAGCCGCAGCGGCGTTAGGCGTCGATCCGCTGTATGTCGCCCTCCCGAGCTACGTGGTGATTATGGGTGGCGGCGCGGTGATTAACCTCGGCTTCTGCTTTATCCGCCTGGCCAAAGTGCAGAACCTGTCGGTCCGCGCCGACTTCTCGCTGGCTAAGCCGCTAATTATCAGCAACGTGCTGTTCTCAATGCTGGCCGGCTTGATGTGGTACTTGCAGTTCTTCTTCTACGCCTGGGGCCACGCCAAAATCCCGGCGCAGTACGACTACATGAGCTGGATGCTGCACATGAGCTTCTATGTGCTGTGCGGCGGCCTGGTCGGGTTGATTATGAAAGAGTGGAAATCGGCGGGACGCCGTCCGGTGGGCGTACTGAGCGTCGGCTGCGTGGTGATTATCATCGCCGCCAACATCGTTGGGCTGGGCATGGCGAGCTAACCCTCCCGCACACCCTCGCGTTTTAACCATTCATGACACTGCTGACGCCACAACCGTGGCGTCACGCCCGTTTCACGGGTAAACACCACCGAAAAGTAGTTGCTGTCCTCAAAGCCGCAGCGCGAGGCAATATCGCCAATCAGCATATCGGTACGGCGCAACAAATATTGCGCCTGGCAAATGCGCAGTTGGCGCAGATAGTGATTAATGGTCATCCCGGTTTGCTGGCGAAAGCGCTGGCGCAGCGGGCGTTCCTGCGCTTGATGATGCAGGCAAAACGTCTGGAAATCGAAGGCGTTATTCACGCTATTGTCCAGCGCGGCAATCAATAGATCTAACACTTCCCCCTGGCCCGGCGCACCGGTGCTGTCGGGCTGATAGCGATGGCGGCGCAGCGTAATGCACAGTTGCAGAAACAGGCTTTCGCTCAGGGTACGTGACAGCGCGTCGTCTTTCGGGCTTTCATGTTCGAGCTGGCTGATGATTTGCCGCGCCTGGGCGATACCCTGGCTGTTCAGCCGCCAGCGCGGGCTATCTGCCTGCGGTTTCAGCAGCGTATCCCAGTCCACATTGAGCGTGAGCCGTTCCGGGCAGTAGATAATGTTGTGCAGCACCAGATCGTTGACTGACTCATAGCTGTGGCGATCTTCCGCCTTGATATAAAACAGATCGCCGCAGGTGATGCGCCACGGGCGATCGTTCAGCACGTGTAAGCCATTACCGCGCCATACCATCACCAGTTCGCAAAAATCGTGGGTGTGTTCAGCGAACACGTTTTGCGGATAACGGTCCGCTACCGCCACTGGCTGCATGGGGGAGGCGAAAAAATCGGCTTTTTTGAGGATCAACTGAGCGGCCAATATTTGCCCCCGGAGTGAGTCAGAATGGAAGTACGTAAGTCACCCGCCGCGCAGCCTGTCAGGGCGTCGCAGCGGGCCTGGTCGCAATCGGAAATTATTGAATTTCCCGAGACAAAAAACGGTGATGTTGTTCGCGTTACTGGAGTTGGCGATCGCGGCCCTGGCGAATATCGCGTGGAGAGAAACAAAACTCTCGCTTAAACAGGGTGGAAAAGTGGTTACTGTCGCCGAAACCGCACTGATACGCGATATCCGTGACGCTCTCCTCGCTATGGCGCAGCAAATGGCGCGCGCGCATTAAACGCAGCCGATTCAGATAACGTTGGGGCGTTAAACCGGTTTGCTGCTTAAGCTGGCGATGCAGGGTACGTAGCGACAGGTCAAACTGCCCGGCCAGGGTCTCCCAACAAACTTCGCTGGAAAAGTGCTCCTCAAGCCAACCGATCATCATATTTAGCCGGTTATCCGCGCCAGCGGACTGGTCGGCCAGGCTGCCTTTGCGGATCTGGATCAGCAACTGCATAAACAGAATTTCACGCTGGGCCAGGCTATGGGTGTCGCTGGCATTTCCTAATACTTCCAGATCTGCCAGGAGATTTTTCACCTGCGCCAGCACTTGTGCCGGAACGCGCCAGTGGGAAGGATAAATACCGTCCTGCTCCTGAGGCAGCAGTTTATCCAGCCCGGCAAGGAAGCTGAACGCGTCGGGCGCGCGATAGAGAACATTGGTCAGGCACAGGTTCTCGGTGTGTTCGAACAGGTGTCTGTCGTGATCGCGCACAAAGCACACCGAACCACCGCTCAGGGTATAGGGCTGGCCGTTAAAGATGTGCGCGCCGGTGCCGTGTTCGACAATAACAATCTCATAAAAATCATGGTGATGTTCCGGGAATGCCGACTGCGGCAAGCGAGGCTCAATCGCCACGGTCGCGGCGCTACACGGGAAAAAATCGCTGCATGTTAAGACGGTCATTTTCACCTCCCACCAATGAAATTTCGCTTGATAGTAGATAACCGCCCCACGCCGTACCTTAACTTTTCGACGCTAAACGGCGCAAATTGTGTTCGTTTTTTAAGAATCCGCAGGAAAGATCGGGAATTGCGGCAAGGCTCACAACCCGCCTGAAATGCAAACTGTGAGTTCACTCACGTTCACCTTTGGCTTCTTGCCAGTGCGGGTTTGACGTTGTCAGTGGCGAGAAGGTGACGCGCCAGGCTTCTTTTTAGACTGATGGGCAATGATTCAGATAAGGATTCCCATCATGTCTATTCGACATAGCGTTGCCGTTGATCTGGGTGCCTCAAGCGGTCGCGTGATGCTGGCGCGCTTCGACACGGCCAGCCGCGATCTGCAACTCACCGAGATCCACCGCTTCACCAACGCGCTGATCCGCGACGGGCAGTTTGATTGCTGGGACGTGGACGCGCTGGAAAGCGAAATTCGTTTCGGCCTGCAAAAAGCCTGCGAACAGGGCGTCGCTATCGACAGTATCGGTATTGATACCTGGGGCGTGGACGTCGTATTACTGGACGTGCAGGGCCAGCGCGTTGGCCCGGCGGTGGCCTATCGCGATAGCCGCACCGACGGCATTATGCAGCAGGCGTGCGAATCCCTGGGCCGTGACGAGATCTATCGCCGTACCGGTATCCAGTTTTTACCTTTTAACACGCTGTACCAACTGCGCGCGCTGACCCAACAGCAGCCAAACCTGGTGGATAGCGTGGCGCATGCCCTGCTGATCCCCGATTACCTGTGCTATCGCCTGACCGGGGTGATGAACTGGGAATACACCAACGCCACCACCACGCAACTGGTCAATATCAATACCGATAACTGGGACGATACGCTGCTGGAATGGGCGGGCGTACCGGCGCGCTGGTTCGGCAAACCGAGCCATCCGGGCAGCGTGGTCGGCCACTGGGTCTGCGCCCAGGGCAACCATATCCCGGTAGTGTCCGTCGCGACCCACGATACCGCCAGCGCGGTGATCGCCGCGCCGCTGGAAGGCAAAGACGCCGCGTATCTCTCATCCGGCACCTGGTCGTTGATGGGTTTTGAAAGCAAAACCCCCTACGCCCACGCCGATGCTCTGGCCGCCAATATCACCAATGAAGGCGGCGCGGAAGGCCGCTACCGGGTGTTGAAAAACATCATGGGGCTGTGGCTGCTCCAGCGCGTCACCAAAGAACACAACATCACCGATCTGTCTGCGCTGATTGAACGCGCCCGCCAGCTTCCGGCCTGCCGCTGCGTGATCAACCCAAATGACGATCGGTTTATCAATCCGCCCAACATGAGCCTGCAAATCCAGGCCGCCTGCCGGGAGAGCAATCAGCCCGTTCCGCAAACCGCGGCGGAGCTGGCGCGTACCATTTTTGACAGCCTGGCGCTGCTGTATGCCGATGTGCTGCACGAACTGGCGCGGCTGCGCGGCAAGCCGTTTACCCGCCTGCATATCGTCGGCGGCGGCAGCCAGAACCATTTTCTCAATCAACTGTGCGCTGACGCCTGCGGGCTGCCGGTTTCCGCCGGGCCCATCGAGGCCTCGACCCTCGGCAATATCGGCTGCCAACTGATGGCGCTGGATGAAATCTCTGACGTCGACGACTTCCGCCGGGTTATCCAGCAAACCAGCTCACTCACCACCTTTACGCCCAATCAACATAGCGAAATTGCCCGCGTTGCTGCGCAGTTTCAGCAAACCCATCAAACAAAGGAGCTTTGCGCATGACTACTTCTATTAATCAGGCATGGGAACTGGCTAAACAGCGTTTCGCCGCCGTTGGCGTCGATGCCGAACAGGCCCTGGCGGCCCTCGATCGTCTGCCGGTCTCCATGCACTGCTGGCAGGGCGATGACGTCGCCGGTTTTGAAAACCCGGAAGGCGGGCTGACCGGCGGCATCCAGGCCACCGGTAATTATCCGGGCAAAGCGCGTAACGCCAGCGAGCTGCGCGCCGATCTGGAACAGGCGATGAGCCTGATCCCTGGACCGAAACGCCTGAACCTGCACGCCATCTATCTGGAATCCGATACGCCCGTTGAGCGCAACGCCATCAAACCAGAACACTTCAAAAACTGGGTAGAATGGGCCAAAAAACAACAGGTTGGCCTCGATTTCAACCCGTCCTGCTTCTCGCATCCGCTGAGCGCTGACGGTTTTACCCTGTCACACGCTAACGATGAAATTCGCCAGTTCTGGATCGATCACTGCAAAGCCAGCCGCCGCATTTCCGCTTACTTTGGTGAGCAACTGGGAACGCCGTCGGTAATGAACATCTGGATCCCGGACGGCATGAAAGATATGCCGATTGACCGTCTTGGCCCCCGTCAGCGCCTGCTCGCCGCGCTGGATGAAGTTATCAGCGAGAAGTTCGATGATGCCCACCATATCGACGCCGTTGAAAGCAAACTGTTCGGGATTGGCGCAGAAAGCTACACCGTCGGCTCGAACGAGTTCTATATGGGCTACGCCGCCAGCCGCCAGACCGCGCTGTGCCTGGACGCGGGTCACTTCCATCCCACCGAAGTGATTTCCGACAAGATTTCCGCCGCCATGCTGTATGTGCCGCGCCTGCTGCTGCACGTCAGCCGTCCGGTGCGCTGGGACAGCGACCACGTGGTGCTGCTGGATGATGAAACCCAGGCCATCGCCAGCGAAATCATTCGCCATGACCTGTTTGACCGGGTGCATATCGGCCTCGATTTCTTTGACGCCTCGATTAACCGCATCGCGGCATGGGTTATCGGCACCCGCAACATGAAAAAAGCCCTGCTGCGCGCCCTGCTGGAGCCGACCGATCACCTGCGCAAGCTGGAGCTGAACGGTGATTACACTGGCCGTCTGGCGCTGCTGGAAGAGCAGAAATCCCTGCCATGGCAGGCCGTGTGGGAAATGTACTGCCAGCGCAACGATACCCCAGCGGGCAGCGAATGGCTGGAAAGCGTCCGCGCCTACGAAGAAAGCATTCTGCGCAAACGCGCGTAACGACTCAGGTTCACAGGGGCCACTGGCTGGCCCCGTAAAGGAAACAACACTATGCAGACTATTATTAATTCCTGGTTCGTTCAGGGCATGATCAAAGCCACCACCGACGCCTGGCTGAAAGGCTGGGACGAGCGCAACGGCGGCAACCTGACGCTGCGCCTGGATGAGGCGGATATCGCAGATTATCAGGCCGATTTCCATGCCAAACCGCGCTATATCGCCCTGAGCCAGCCGATGCCGCTGCTGGCGAACACGCCGTTTATCGTCACCGGCTCCGGTAAGTTCTTCCGCAACGTGCAACTGGCCCCGGCTGCCAACCTCGGTATCGTTAAAGTCGACAGCGACGGCGCGGGTTATCACATCCTGTGGGGCCTGGAAGACAGCGCGGTGCCGACCTCTGAACTCCCGGCGCACTTCCTGTCCCACTGCGAGCGCATTAAAGCCACCCAGGGCAAAGACCGCGTGATTATGCACTGTCACGCCACCAACCTGATTTCGCTGACCTATGTGCTGGAAAACCGCACCGACGTCATCACCCGCAAACTGTGGGAAGGCAGCACCGAGTGCCTGGTGGTGTTCCCGGACGGCGTGGGCATTCTGCCGTGGATGGTGCCGGGCACCGATGAAATCGGCCAGGCGACCGCGCACGAAATGGGTAAACATTCCCTGGTACTGTGGCCGTTCCACGGCGTATTCGGCAGCGGCCCGACGCTGGACGAAGCCTTCGGCCTGATTGATACCGCCGAGAAATCCGCCGAGATCCTGGTGAAAGTCATCTCTATGGGCGGCATGAAACAAACTATCTCTCGCGACGAACTGATCGCGCTGGGCAAACGCTTCGGCGTCACCCCGCTCGCCAGCGCGCTGGAACTGTAAAGGACAACAGCCATGAGCTTTTTATTAGCATTGCCGAAAATCAGCCTGCATGGCGCAGGTGCCATTGGCGATATGGTTAAACTGATCGCCGGGAAAAAATGGGGCAAAGCGCTGATCGTCACCGACGGTCAACTGGTGAAAATGGGCCTGCTGGATAGCCTGTTTACCGCGCTGGACGCCCATCAGCTTTCATACCAGCTATTCGATAAGGTGTTCCCTAACCCGACGGAAGCGCTGGTGCAGCAGGGTTTCGCCGCGTTTAACGAGGCGCAGTGCGATTATCTTATCGCCTTCGGTGGCGGCAGCCCGATTGATACTGCCAAAGCGGTGAAGATTTTAACCGCCAATCCGGGGCCCTCCACCGCTTACTCCGGCGTCGGCAAAGTCACCCATCCGGGCGTACCGCTGGTGGCGATTAACACCACCGCCGGTACAGCGGCGGAGATGACCAGCAACGCGGTGATCATCGACAGCGAACGCCAGGTGAAAGAGGTGATTATCGACCCGAATATCATCCCGGATATCGCCGTGGATGACGCCAGCGTGATGCTGGATATCCCGGCTGCTGTCACCGCTGCCACGGGTATGGACGCCCTGACCCACGCGGTAGAAGCCTATGTCTCGGTGGGCGCACATCCGCTGACCGACGCCAACGCGCTGGAAGCTATCCGCTTAATCAGCCAGTGGCTGCCGCAGGCGGTGGACAACGGTCACAACCTGCAAGCGCGCGAAATGATGGCATACGGGCAGTATCTGGCGGGAATGGCGTTTAACAGCGCCGGGCTTGGCCTGGTGCACGCGCTGGCGCATCAGCCGGGCGCGACCCATAACCTGCCGCACGGCGTCTGCAACGCGATCCTGCTGCCGGTCATTGAGAACTTTAACCGCCCGAACGCCGAGGCGCGTTTTGCACGTGTCGCCCAGGCGATGGGCGTGGATATCCACGGCTTAACCGACGAACAGGCCAGCCATAAGGCCATTGATGCGATTCGCGCGCTGTCTGCCCGCGTCGGCATTCCGTCGGGTTTCGCTGAACTGGGCGTGAGCAAAGCAGATATCGAAGGCTGGCTGGATAAAGCGCTGGCCGATCCGTGCGCGCCGTGCAATCCGCGTACCGCCACCCGTGACGAGGTGCGGGCGCTGTACCTGGAGGCGTTATGATCCGCAAAGCCTTTGTGATGCAGGTGAACCCCGATGCCCATAAAGAGTATCAACGCCGTCATTCGCCGATTTGGCCAGAGCTGGAGGCTGTTCTTAAGCAGCACGGTGCTCATCACTACGCTATTTATCTCGATGCACAGCGTAACCTGCTTTTTGCAACCGTAGAGATCGAGTCAGAAGCCCGCTGGAACGCGGTGGCGGAGACCGAGGTATGCCAACGCTGGTGGAAACATATGCGTGAAGTGATGCCAGCTAACCCGGATAACAGCCCGGTAAGCGAAGAACTAAAAGAAGTGTTTTACCTGGAGTGAGTCAATTAGCCCGGCAAAAAAAGCCGGGCTTTTTTAATTCTGTTCCGCCACCAGCAGGGCCTGGGTATCCGGCTCCAGCGCTTTAAAAATGTGCTGGCGATCGGCGGGATAGCAGATGTAATCCCCCTGGCCCAATTCTTCTGGCGCTTCCGTCAGCCCCACCATCGCACGCCCTTTGGTCACGATAATATGCTCCACCGACCCCGGCGGATGCGGCTGTGAAACGCGGTCGGCACCCGGCTGCGTCAGCAGCAGATACACGTCGCGTCGCGCCCCCGGCGGGCAGGCAGCCAGCAAAATTGCCTGATAGTTGGCTTCCCCGGCGATCACTTTCATCCCCTCGCCCCGGCGGATCACCTGCGTCGTCGGCAACTGCGGCTCCAGCAAACGGGCGAAAGGTATATCCAGCGCCACACACAGCGACCACAGTGTCTCCAGGCTGGGGTTGCCGTTACCGGACTCCAACTGTGACAGCGTGGATTTAGCAATCCCGGCGCGGCGGGCGATTTCCGCCAGCGAAAGCCCGGTGCGCTGGCGTTCCCGCACTAGACTTTTAGCAATAACGCTAATTGGCTGCGTCATAAAACGGCCTCATGTTCAATAAACCGAACGAATCGTTCATCTTGATAATCGGTTGTGAAGCGTTCATTATAATGGATAAACGTTCGATATGGCTAAAAAAGTATGAAACATCCCTTCTCTTCGCTCAAAGGCGACACCGTAAAAGCCATCCTGCTGGTTTGTCTGGCTGTTGGCGTCGTGGGCGTGTCCTACGGTTCGCTGGCGATGGCGTACGGCTTCCCGATTTGGGTGCCGTTTGTGTTGTCGGTATCGGTACTGGCGGGCGCGTCGGAATTTCTGTTTATCGGCATCGTCGCCAGCGGCGGTAACCCGCTCGCCGCTGCGGCTGCGGGCTTGTTAGTTAACGCCCGGCATATTCCGTTTGGCGTGACGGTGCGCGATCTGGTGGGCAAACGCGCCGCCAGCTATCTGGGCTGCCATATCATGAATGATGAAAGCGTGGTGTTTGGCCTGTCGCAACCCACTCCGGAGCAGCGCAAAGCCGCCTACTGGCTGTGCGGTCTCGGCGTGGCGATTATCTGGCCGCTGGGCGCGCTGCTTGGCGCGGGCGTCGGCAAACTGCTGCCCGCGCCGGAAACCATCGGCCTGGACGCGGTCTTCCCCGCCATCTTACTGGCGCTGGTGGTTCCGGCTTTTAAAAACCGCACCACGCTGATCCGCGCCTGTAGCGGAGCGGCGCTTTCCCTTGCCGCCGTGCCGTTTGCCCCCGTCGGGCTGCCGGTTTTGCTGTCGCTGTTTGGCTTACTGACGAGGAAGAAATAATGGAAAACATGACGCTGTTCATCGTTGGGATTGCAATGTTATCGGCAGGCACCTATCTGATGCGGCTCGGCGGTGCGAAGTTAGGTAGCCGATTGGCGCTGTCTGAACGCGCCCAGGCGCTGCTTTCCGACGCGGCAACGGTGTTGCTGTTCTCGGTCGCGCTGGCGACCACGTTTTATGAGGGCGAGCATTTCGCCGGGATGGCGCGGGTGCTCGGCGTGGCGTTTGCGGTGTTCCTCGCCTGGCGCAAGATGCCGTTAATCGTGGTAATTATCGCGGCGGCGGTGGTCACGGCGCTGCTGCGCCTGGCGGGTATCCACTAAAACCGCCGTGATTTTCTGAATTTCTCCTTTCCACGCCGTGTCGCGCTGTGGACGTGGCGTGGCGCACAAATTCGCATCTCAACTCATGGCAAAAATGTCGCCCGCCTCTGACATACGCGCTGTTATTTAACGCGCATCCGCCCCGTAAAATCATCAGGCATTATCACAGGGAGTGAAGCTATGCCATTAATTACCCTATCGGATATCAATCTCGATATCGAAGGCAACAGCGCCTATTCCATTTTAAAAGCGCTGGCCCGTCATGCTTATCAACAAGGCCACGTCAGCGATCAGAATCGCTTTTTGCAGACGCTGCTGCTGCGCGAAAAAATTCATTCCACCGGTTTCGGCGGCGGGGTGGCTGTACCGCACGGTAAAAGCGCCTGCGTGACGCGCCCGTTCATTCTGTTTGCCCGCAGCCGTACCCAACGCGTGGACTGGAAATCGATGGATGACCAACCCGCCAACTGCTGGATTTGTCTCGGCGTGCCTGAAAACGCCGATGCCGCCCAAGTCAGCCTCATCGGCACGCTGTGCCGAAAAATTATCCATCAGGATTTCACTGACCAGCTGAAAACCGGTAGCGAGCAGGAGATCGTCACGCTGCTTAACGCCACCCTTCAATAACTGCGAGACGCGATATGGAAAAGCCTATCAGGATTGTCGCCATCACCAATTGCCCGGCAGGGATTGCGCACACGTATATGGTGGCCGAAGCGCTGGAACAGAAAGCCCGCGCGTTAGGCCACGTGATTAAGGTGGAAACTCAGGGCTCCAGCGGTGTGGAAAACCGCCTCAGCGCGGAGGAAATCGACCAGGCCAATTACGTGATCCTGGCGACTGGACGTGGACTGACCCGCGAAGACCGCGCGCGCTTCGCCGGTAAACAGGTTTACGAAATCCCCATCTCGAAAGCGCTAAAGAATATCGACCAGATTTTTAACGGGTTAGCCACCGAATCCACCCAGATGGCGGCAGACAGCGCCGTGCGGCTCGGCAAGCAGGAGGTCGAAAGCGGCAGCATCATGAGCCACTTAATGGCGGGCGTCTCAGCGGCTTTGCCGTTTGTGATTGGCGGCGGTGTGCTGGTCGCTGTCGCCAATATGCTGATGCAACTGGGGATGCCGTATCAGGACATGAGCCAGGGCGCGCCGTCGTTCACCTGGATTATCGAGTCCATCGGCTATCTCGGGTTCAAATTTATGATCCCGATTATGGGCGCGTATATCGCCTGGTCGGTGAGCGATAAACCGGCGTTCGCGCCCGCGTTTTTGGTTTGCTACCTGGCGAACGACAAAGCGCTGCTCGGCACGCAATCCGGCGCAGGTTTTCTTGGCGCGGTGGTGCTGGGGCTGGCGATTGGCTACTTCGTGCGCTATTTCCGGCGGCTGAAGCTTGGTAAAGCGCTCCAGCCGCTGCTTGGCTCGCTGTTTATCCCGTTCATCACCCTGTTTGTATTTGGCGTGCTGACGTATTACGTGCTGGGCCCCTTTATGGGCGGCCTGATGGACGGGCTGTTGCACTTCCTGAACACCATCCCGCCGTCCATGAAGATGGGCGCGGCATTCCTGGTGGGTGCGATGCTGGCCTTTGATATGGGCGGCCCGATCAACAAAACCGCGTGGTTCTTTTGTTTTTCCCTGCTCGAGAAACACATTTATGACTGGTACGCCATTGTCGGCGTGGTGGCGCTAATGCCGCCTATGGCAGCCGGGATCGCGACCTTTATCGCGCCGAAACTGTTTACCCAGCAGGAGAAAGACGCCGCAGGCAGCGCCATTGTGGTCGGCGCAACGGTAGCGACCGAACCTGCAATTCCTTATGCCTTAGCCGCGCCGCTGCCGATGATCACCGCCAATACCCTGAGCGGCGGCATCACGGGCATGCTGGTGATCGCCTTTGGTATCAAACGCCTGGCACCGGGCCTTGGGGTTTTCGATCCGTTTATCGGACTGATGTCGCCCGTCGGGTCATTCTATCTGGTGCTGGCGACAGGCCTTGCACTCAATATTGGCCTGATTTTGCTGCTGAAAGGCGCATGGATGAAACACAAAGCCCGTAAACAGGCGATGCAGGAGCTGTCTCATGAACACTGAATTACTGGAAACACTTTGCCTGGCGACGGCGGTCAGCGGCGATGAACATGACGTCCGTCAGTTGCTGATTTCCCGGCTGGAAGGCATCAGCGATGAGATCGTCTTTGACGGCCTCGGCAGCGTCATCGCCCGTAAAGGCTCGCGCGGCCCGAAAATCGCCATCGTCGGGCATATGGACGAAGTGGGTTTTATCATTAAGCACATCAGCGCCGACGGCTTTATCCGCTTCGACACCATTGGCTCGTGGTGGAACCAGTCGATGTTGAATCATCAGGTGGCGATCCGCACCCGCAGCGGCGTTAACATTCCTGGCCTGATTGGCTCTATCGCCCCCCACGCGCTGAGCGAGAAGCAAAAGCAGCAACCCGTCGAACACGGCGAGATGTTTATCGATATTGGCGCAGCCAGCGCTGCCGAGGTCGCGGCGAGAGGCGTTGCGGTGGGCGATTTTATTAGCCCACAACCTAATTTCGCCCGTTGGGGCGATGATCGCATTGTGGCTAAAGCGCTGGATAACCGCGTGGGCTGCGCGCTGATGGTTGAACTGATGCAGCGCGTAAATAATCCTGAGATTACGCTGTTCGGTACTGGCACGGTGGAAGAAGAAGTGGGCCTGCGCGGTGCTCAAACCTCCGCCGAGACCAGTAAACCCGATATGGTGATCGTGCTGGATACCGCCGTGGCGGGCGATATTCCCGGCATCGACCCGGTGCATTTCCCGCTGAAGCTGGGCGCTGGGCCGGGGATCATGCTATTCGATAAGCGCTATTTCCCGAACCAGAAACTGGTGGCGGCGTACAAGGAGCATGCCGAAGCTGAATGGATGCCGTGGCAACTGTGCACCATGAAAACCGGCGCAACCGACGGCGGGCGCTACAACGTCATGGGCGGTGGACGACCGGTAATTTCGCTGTGCCTGCCGACGCGCTATCTGCACGCTAACAGCGCCATGATCTCTGTTCGGGACTATGACGCGCTGCTCACCACGCTTGCCCGGTGGTTGAATCAACTGGACAGCGAGCAAGTGGCTGCCTTTCGTGATTTCCGCTGACGATGCTGAACGCCCGCCAACTCGCTCTGCTGGATTTGCTTGAACAGCATAAGCAGCCGATGGCGCAGCTTGCCCGTGCGCTGGACGTTTCCGGGCGCACGGTGCTGCGGGATATCGACTACGTAAATTTCACCCTGAGCGGCGCGGCGGCCATTACTCAACCGGGTAATGGCGGCTACCAGCTGGAGATTTACGATCGGCATAACTACTTTCGCCTGCTCCAGCGTCATGATATTGATGACCAGATCCTGGCGCTGCTGCTGTTAAACACCTTCACGACGCGTGCGCAGCTGGCAGATGCGCTGACCATGCCGGAAAGCATCGTCAGCGATAAACTGCTGCGCCTGAAGCAGCGTTTCGGACGCACCGTTACGTTAGCCAGCCGCCCCAATGCTGGTCATTTTATTAACGAGCCGCAAGCAAAGCGGATTTTAATTCTGGCGAATCTGATAAAAAAAGATCCTGACATTTGCCAGCCTCAGGGCATCACGACGCGCCTGTATCAGACGCTGCGCGATACGCCGGACAGCCAAAATCCGTTCACCGTCATAAGCAACGATTACCAGGCCTCGGTGCTGTTGGCCGTCTATGCATTACGCAATGCGCTGACGCTATGCCCGCAAACGGAAATAGCGCCGTCGGTACGCGCCCGCTACGACGCGGCGGGGCTTTATCTGGGCGATAATGGCTTACGCCATGCCAGCGCGATTCTCCACGATCTGGCCCAATGTGCCGCGCGCGTAAACCGGAACTGGATTGAACGCGCCGTTAACAGCCTGATGAAGCAATACCGGCTGGAGCCTGCTGACGGGCAGCTTATTGATGATTTAACCGGGCATATCACCCGCTACGCGGCGTCCCCGGTCTGGCTAAGCGACAGCCGTCAGGGCAGCATGAATCACTTACGCGCTGCCTGGCCGGTGGCCTTCGATTTAAGCATTGGCTTCATTGCCAGCTTGCGCCAGCAGCTGGATATCACCCTGTTCGACAGCGATCTTATCGGCCTCTATTTCGCCTGCGCGCTGGAGCGCAACCCCGGCGAAAAACATGCGTTAATCCTGCTGTGCGAACAAAACGCCATCGCCACCATCAACAAAATGGCGATTGAACGGGAACTGCTGAATTGCCGGGTGATGATCGTTAATACATCCGCAGAACTTGTGGCGCTACGAATCGAGACCGACCCCGTGTTGGTGATTAACAACAGTTATTCGGTGATGGACTGCCACGGGCCGGACGTCCTGACCATCAAAAATATTATCGGCGCAGCGGGCATCAGCCTAATCAAAGAGCATCTCGAATCGGCGCTGATACGCCAGAAAATCAGCGCCTGGCTGCCCGCCGCGCACAGCTTTCACTACATCAATCAGCCCAGTGAAAACTGGTTTGAGATTGTCGGGTCGGTCTGTGAAAAGCTGACGGAACGCGGGCAGATCACCGCCGCCGATGCCGCACGGATACGCCAGCGTGAAACCGAAGGCGATAATCTGGTGATCAATCACGTGGCAGTGCCCCATAGCTGGAGCGAGAAGCAGCCACAGTTTCGCGGCTATCTGGTATTACTGGCGAATCCGGTGAAAGTGAATGATGAGAAGGTATTTCATCTGCTGGTGGCCTGCGTCAGCCCTTCCGCGCGTGAAGAGCTGAAGATTTTCAGTTATCTGGCCAGTATGCTGCAACGCCACGACACGCCAACTATCGCCAGCACCCGCAGTTACGAGGATTTTGTTGAGTTAATCAGGCGGTAATGACGCGTTGCGGATGGGTATACACCGTGGCCCGGCCCTGTTTAGCAAAGCCCACCAGCGTCAGATTGCAGCGCTGCGCCACCTCCACCGCCAGGGTGGTTGCGGCAGACACCGCAATCAGGATCTCAACCCCGCACAGCGCCGATTTCTGCACCATCTCATAGCTGGCGCGGCTGGAAACCAGCACCGCGCCATCGCGCCAGCCTTCGCGCGCGCGGCGGCCCATCAGCTTATCCAGCGCTACATGGCGGCCAATATCTTCATGCCCGCCGAGCATATCGCCCCGCGGGTTTAACCACGCCGCCGCATGGGTGCAACCGGTCATCTGGCCGATGGGCTGCACGCTGCGCAACTGGCTGACCACACTATCGAGGTTGTTGAGGTTGAAGGTCTGGGTAAACGGCAGCGGCGCAACCGGCCTGCCAATATCGTTAAGCTGCTCAACGCCGCAAACGCCGCAGCCGGTGCGGCCCGCCAGCGCGCGACGGCGCTCTTTCAGCCCCATAAAGCGGCGGCTGGACAGCTCGATTTGCACTTCGATGCCGTTGCAGCTGTTAACAATATCCATCCCGAAAATATCCTGGGGGGAGTCAATAATGCCTTCCGATAGTGAAAAGCCCAGCGCAAAAAGCGTCAGATCTTTCGGCGTCGCCATCATCACAACATGGGAAATGCCGTTGTACACCAGCGCAACGGGAACCTCTTCCGCCAGCCAGTCGCTTTTCGGGTGGGTGAGATCATCGTGCTTCCACAATTCACACTCGCGGACGCCGGTGAACCCGGTCACATTTTCAACACTATCAAGAAGATTGTTATTCACTTTTTGTTAACCGTATTGGAACACCCTTAACACTATTGTGGTATTCTGGGGGAACTATCCCTCCTGGAAGGAGGGCTAATCCAGCAATTCTGAACCTTTGCGGATACAACCGCAAAATAAAAACAAAGACCCAATGAATTTCGTGCGCAGGATAGCGAAAAACAGCGGGGAAGTGACAATGTCAAAACAAGGAGCGATCCATGCAGGTCAGCAGAAGGCAGTTCTTTAAGATCTGCGCTGGCGGTATGGCAGGCACCACGGCAGCAGCGCTGGGCTTTGCCCCCAGCGTCGCGCTTGCGGAAACACGGCAATATAAATTGCTGCGCAGCCGCGAAACCCGTAACACCTGTACATACTGCTCCGTTGGTTGTGGGCTGTTGATGTACAGCCTCGGCGACGGCGCAAAAAACGCGAAAGAATCCATCTTTCACATTGAAGGCGACTCGGACCACCCGGTCAACCGTGGCGCACTGTGCCCGAAAGGCGCAGGTTTAGTCGATTTCATTCACTCAGAAAGCCGTCTCAAAGCCCCGCAATATCGCGCGCCAGGCTCTGATAAATGGCAGGACATTAGCTGGGATGAGGCATTTGACCGCATCGCTAAGCTAATCAAGCAGGACCGCGACGCCAACTTTGTGGCGCAAAATGATAAAGGTGTGACGGTAAACCGCTGGCTCACCACCGGGATGCTGTGCGCATCCGCCTCCAGTAACGAAACCGGTTATTTAACCCAGAAATTTTCCCGCGCCCTCGGCATGTTAGCCGTGGATAACCAGGCGCGTGTCTGACACGGACCAACGGTAGCAAGTCTTGCTCCAACATTTGGTCGCGGTGCGATGACCAACCACTGGGTAGATATGAAGAACGCCAACCTCATCGTGGTGATGGGTGGGAACGCGGCAGAAGCGCATCCGGTGGGATTCCGCTGGGCGATGGAAGCCAAAATCCACAATGGCGCGAAACTGATTGTTATTGACCCACGCTTTACGCGTACCGCATCGGTGGCCGATTTCTATACCCCGATCCGCTCTGGTACTGACATTGCTTTCCTGTCAGGCGTATTGCTGTACCTGTTAACCAACAACAAATTCAACCGTGAATACGTTGAGGCGTACACCAACGCCAGCCTGATCGTGCGTGAAGATTACGGCTTCGACGACGGCCTGTTTACCGGTTATGACGCCGAAAAACGCAAGTACGACAAAACCTCCTGGAACTACGAGCTGGATGAGAATGGCTTCGCGAAACGCGATACCACGCTGAGCCATCCGCGCTGCGTGTGGAACCTGCTGAAAACCCACGTTTCCCGCTATACGCCGGACGTGGTTGAAAACATCTGCGGCACGCCGAAGGCGGATTTCCTGAAGGTTTGCGAGTACATCGCGGAAACCAGCGTTCACGACAAAACCGCATCGTTCCTGTATGCACTGGGCTGGACCCAGCACTCCGTGGGCGCGCAGAACATCCGCACCATGGCGATGATTCAGTTGCTGCTCGGCAACATGGGCATGGCAGGCGGCGGCGTCAACGCCCTGCGCGGTCACTCCAACATCCAGGGCCTGACCGACCTCGGCCTGCTGTCCCAGAGCCTGACCGGCTATATGTCGCTGCCGAATGAAACCCAGGCCGACATCCAGGCCTATCTCGCCGCCAACACGCCGAAACCGCTGCTGGAAGGCCAGGTGAACTATTGGGCCAACTACCCGAAATTCTTTGTTTCGCTGATGAAAGCCTTCTATGGCGACAAAGCGACGGCGGAGAACAACTGGGGTTACGACTGGTTGCCGAAGTGGGATAAGGGTTACGACGTCCTCCAGTACTTCGACATGATGCACCAGGGCAAAGTGAATGGTTACTTCTGCCAGGGCTTTAACCCGGTGGCCTCATTCCCGAATAAAAACAAGGTTGTAGCGGCGCTGTCGAAACTGAAGTTCCTGGTGACCATCGATCCGCTCAACACGGAAACCTCCACCTTCTGGCAAAACCACGGTGAGCAGAACGACGTGGATTCGGCGGCAATCCAGACCGAAGTGTTCCGTCTGCCCTCCACCTGCTTCGCCGAAGAGAACGGTTCTATCGTCAACTCTGGCCGCTGGTTGCAGTGGCACTGGAAAGGCCAGGACGCACCGGGCATCGCGCTGAACGACGGCGAGATCCTGGCGGGCATCTTCCTGCGCCTGCGCAAGATGTACGCTGAAGAAGGCGGCGCGTGCCCGGAACAAGTGCTGAACATGACCTGGAACTTCCTGACGCCGCATAACCCGGCGCCGGAAGAAGTGGCGATGGAAAGCAACGGGAAAGCGCTGGCGGATATCACCGACCCAGCCACCGGCGCGGTGATCGTCAAGAAAGGCCAGCAGATCAGCAGCTTCGCGCATTTACGCGATGACGGCACCACCTCAAGCGGATGCTGGATTTTCGCCGGTAGTTGGACGCCGGAAGGCAACATGATGGCGCGCCGCGATAACTCCGACCCGTCTGGACTTGGCAACACGCTGGGCTGGGCATGGGCGTGGCCGCTAAACCGCCGCATCCTGTATAACCGCGCCTCCGCCGACCCGCAGGGCCAACCCTGGGATCCGAAGCGCCAGCTTCTGCGCTGGGACGGCGCAAAATGGAGCGGCGCGGATATTCCGGACTACAGCACCGCAGCGCCGGGCAGCGATGTCGGGCCGTTCATCATGCAGCCGGAAGGCATGGGACGTCTGTTCGCTATCGATAAGATGGCTGAGGGTCCGTTCCCGGAACACTACGAGCCGTTTGAAACGCCGCTCGGCACCAACCCGCTTCACCCGAATGTAGTGTCCAACCCCGCCGCCCGCGTCTTTAAACATGACCTGGAAGCGATGGGTAAAGCCGATAAGTTCCCGTATGTCGGGACCACCTATCGTCTGACGGAGCACTTCCACTACTGGACCAAGCACGCGCTGCTCAACAGCATCGCCCAGCCGGAACAGTTTGTGGAAATCGGTGAGAAGCTGGCTAACAAGCTGGGCATCGTCCAGGGCGATACCGTGAAAGTCTCCTCCAACCGTGGCTATATCAAAGCCAAAGCGGTGGTGACTAAACGTATTCGCACCCTGAAAGTGAACAATCAGGACGTCGATACCATCGGCATTCCGATCCACTGGGGCTACGAGGGCGTGGCGAAAAAAGGCTTTATCGCGAACACGTTGACGCCGTTTGTCGGCGACGCCAATACCCAAACGCCGGAATTTAAGGCGTTCCTGGTGAACGTGGAAAAGGTGTAACGGAGACGACTTATGGCTTATCAATCGCAAGACATTATCCGTCGTTCCGCGACTAACGGTTTCACTCCCGCGCCCCACGCGCGGGAACACCAGCAAGAGGTGGCGAAACTTATCGACGTGACCACTTGCATCGGCTGTAAAGCCTGTCAGGTGGCCTGTTCCGAGTGGAACGACCTGCGTGACGTGGTGGGGAATAACGTCGGGGTGTATGACAACCCGGCGGATCTCACCGCGAAATCCTGGACGGTGATGCGCTTCTCGGAAGTGGAGCAGAACGACAAACTGGAATGGCTGATCCGCAAAGACGGCTGTATGCACTGCGCCGACCCGGGCTGCCTGAAGGCATGCCCGGCGGAAGGGGCAATCATTCAGTACGCTAACGGCATCGTCGATTTCCAGTCAGAGCAGTGCATCGGCTGCGGCTACTGCATCGCCGGCTGCCCGTTCGACGTGCCGCGCCTGAACCCGGAAGACAACCGCGTCTATAAATGCACCCTGTGCGTAGACCGCGTCACCGTGGGCCAGGAACCGGCGTGTGTGAAAACCTGTCCGACCGGGGCGATTCATTTCGGCTCGAAAGAGGACATGAAAGAGCTGGCCAGCGAGCGCGTGGCGGAACTGCAAACCCGTGGTTACGACAAAGCGGGCCTGTACGATCCGGCGGGCGTGGGCGGGACGCATGTGATGTATGTACTGCATCACGCCGACAACCCGAATCTGTATCACGGGCTGCCGGAAAACCCGGAAATCAGCGATACCGTTAAATTCTGGAAAGGCGTCTGGAAGCCGCTGGCCGCCATTGGCTTTGCCGCGACTTTTGCCGCCAGCGTGTTCCACTATGTCGGCGTCGGCCCGAACCGGGCGGATGATGAAGAAGACAATCTTCACGAGGAGAAAGACCAGACTCGTGACGATCGTGAGGAGGGGCGCAAATGAGGAAACGTAACACCATCGTGCGCTACACCGCGCCCGAGCGCATCAACCACTGGGTCACCGCCTTCTGCTTCATCCTGGCGGCGGTGAGCGGGCTGGGGTTCCTGTTCCCCTCCTTCAACTGGCTGATGCACATCATGGGGACGCCGCAACTGGCGCGCATCGTCCACCCGTTTGTCGGGGTAGTGATGTTTGCGTCGTTTATCATCATGTTTTTTAGATATTGGCACCACAATCTAATCAATCGTGAGGATATCTTTTGGGCGAAGAATATTCGTAAGATCATCGTTAACGACGAAGTAGGTGACACCGGGCGTTATAACTTCGGCCAGAAGTGCGTTTTCTGGGCGGCGATTATTTTCCTGGTGTTGCTGTTGGTGAGCGGCGTCATCATCTGGCGCCCGTATTTTGCACCCGTCTTCTCGATTCCGGTGATCCGCGTGGCGCTAATGGTACATTCGTTTGCCGCGGTCGCCCTGATTGTGGTTATTATGGTGCATATTTACGCCGCTCTGTGGGTGAAAGGCACCATAACCGCAATGGTCGAAGGCTGGGTCACCTCCGCATGGGCGAAGAAACATCACCCGCGCTGGTATCGCGAAGTGCGCGAAAAACAGGATAAATCGACTGAATGAGTATTCGCATCATCCCGCAAGATCAGCTGGAGAAGGGCGAAAAACATACGGCGGATATGATTCCGCCGTTATTGTTCCCCCGGCTGAAAAACCTCTATAACCGCCGCGCAGAGCGTCTGCGCGAGCTGGCTGAAAGCAACCCGCTGGGCGACTATCTGCGCTTCGCCGCGCTGATCGCCCACGCCCAGGAAGTGGTACTGTACGACCACCCGCTGGAGATTGATTTAACGGCGCGCATCAAAGAGGCCGCCGCGCAGGGCAAACCGCCGCTGGATATCCACGTCCTGCCGCGCGACGCCCACTGGCAGAAGCTGCTGCACTCCATGATTGCCGAGCTGAAGCCAGAGATGAGCGGCACGGCGCTGGCCGTCATCGAAAATCTGGAAAAGGCCTCCGGCCCGGAACTGGAAGAGATGGCGAGCGCGCTGTTTGCTGCCGATTTCAGTACCGTCAGCAGCGATAAAGCTCCGTTTATCTGGGCGGCGCTGTCGCTCTACTGGGCGCAAATGGCGAGCCTGATTCCCGGTAAAGCGCGCGCGGAATACGGCGAACAGCGCCAGTTCTGCCCGGTGTGCGGCTCGATGCCGGTTTCCAGCATCGTGCAGATTGGCACCACCAACGGCCTACGCTATTTGCACTGCAACCTGTGCGAAACCGAATGGCACGTGGTGCGCGTAAAATGCAGCAACTGCGAGCAAACCCGCGATTTGCACTACTGGTCGCTTGATAGTGAACAGGCAGCCATCAAAGCGGAAAGCTGCGGCGACTGCGGTACTTACCTGAAGATCCTGTATCAGGAAAAAGACCCGAAAGTTGATGCGGTAGCGGATGATCTGGCTTCGCTGGTGCTGGACGCGCGTATGGAGCAAGAGGGCTTCGCCCGTAGCTCTATTAACCCGTTCCTGTTCCCGGGCGAAGGGGAGTAATTTCCCTGTCGCGTTAATTCCCGCCTTCGGTAGAGGGCGGGGATTAATTTAAATACCTATTTATATTGCTCAATGGCCTCAAGCAATAACGCTTCCTGAGAAAGCTCGCGACGCCTTGTGAGATAATGAAGCTGACGTATAACCTTGCCTGGCAATATCAGAAGTATTTTTCCATAAAACCCTCGCGATGAACTGCTCTGTTTCAATATCAACACTCTTCGGTCCTCATCTTACGGTTATAAAACAAAAATATAGTCTTTCGCGCTGTAACAAATCATGTTTTGCGAGATGCTTTCCAGAAGCCAATTTTTTAGCAAACCGGACTTGTTAACCGATGTTTTGCCAGGCTAGATTGCTGTATATCCATACAGATAAGCAGAGTGAAAAATGGCGTTTGAAACGGGAATCTCAACACTTGTCGATGAGTTTATCGCTGCCGGAAGGCCCTCGGTGCGGGATAAAACCATCGCTGAACGGCGCGCGGGATACATCGCCAGCACCGTGCTTGCCGGCGAGACCGAGCAGCGCGTCGATGTAAAAGACATCACGCTCGAAGGCATGCAGCTGCGCGTGGTATCGCCACTCAGCGGCAGCGGGAATTTACCGGCAGTGATTTACTATCATGGCGGGTGTTTTGTCAGCGGCGGGTTTGAAACCCATGACAATCAACTACGCCAACTGGCGTTTTATAGCGGTTGTCGGGTTATCGCTGTGCGCTACCGTCTGGCACCTGAACATGTTTATCCGGCAGCCCACGACGACGCTGAACGCGCCGCGCGGCTTATCTCTGCTCATGCCGACGCGCTGGCGATTGATGCTGCGCGCATTACGCTGGCGGGCGACAGCGCAGGTGGGCACATCGCCCTGGTGACTGCGCTGCGCCTTAAAGCCAGCGGCGGCTGGCAGCCCGCACGATTGCTGCTGATCTACCCCATGCTGGACGCAACGGCGCATTTCGAAAGCTACACCCGCAACGGGCTGGACTATGTCATTACTCGCGAGGTACTTTTGACCGGTTATGACGCGTATCTGACAGCCTGCAATCGCCTGCACCCCGAAGCCAGCCCATTATGGCGTGAGGATTTTGCCGGTTTGTCGCCCGTGCATATTGTGACGGCAGAATTTGATCCACTATGCGATGAAGGCGAAGCGCTTTTTGAACGGCTGACGGAGCAAGGCGTAAGCTGCACCTGCCAGCGCTGGCTTGGCGTGATCCACGGTTTCTTTCAACTAGGCGGCATCAGCCAGAGCGCCAGGGATCTGATGCACGATTTAGCATGGCGTGTGGCAGGCCGAAGATAACAGAACGCCGCCCGAAGGCGGCGGTGAAGAAGATTTACAGCGTGACGCTAAACGACAGTTCGCCGCTGATCGGGGTGATAACAATGCCCAACTCGCCCGGGTACGAACTGGCATTGGCAACCTCTCTGAGCTGGTGAATATTGCGCAGGCAGAGCGTCCAGTTGGTGGCATTACCCTCACCGTGCACCACCAGCTTATGGCCCTCGCGCTTAACATACAGCGTAAAAGCCACCGAACCGTTTGCTATCGGCACGTCGCACTGCGCTTCCCGGCCATCATCAAGGTTGAACAGCTGGAATGCGGTGCCATCATGCCAGGCATAATCCGGCTTCTGGTCATTGTTACCAAGGGCGAGCAGCGTGTTGTCGCGCACGTACACCGGCAGGCTTGAGAAGTCATGGCGCTGTTTATGCCAGCGGCTGCCGATCTGTTCATCGTTATGCCACAGATGCGTCCAGCGGCCTTCCGGTAGCCAGAATGACACATCGCCCGCCTCGCTGAACACCGGGGCCACCAGCAGGGAATCGCCCAGCATATACTGGCGGTCGAGGTAATCGCAGGCCGGATCGTCCGGGAATTCGAGCATCATGGCGCGCATCATCGGCGTCCCGCTGGCATTCGCCGTTACCGCCTGGCGGTACAGATAGGGCATTAAGCGGCATTTCAGTTCGGTGAAGTGGCGCACCACGTCGCAGGCTTCGTCATCATACGCCCACGGCACCCGGTAGGATTTGCTTCCGTGCAGGCGGCTGTGGCTGGAAAGCAGCCCAAAAGCGCACCAGCGTTTGTAAACGTGCGCGGGCGCGGTGTTCTCGAAGCCGCCGATATCATGGCTCCAGAATCCAAAACCCGACAGCCCAATGGATAACCCGCCGCGCAGGCTCTCCGCCATGGATTCATAATTGGCATAACAATCGCCGCCCCAGTGTACCGGGAACTGCTGCGCGCCCACGGACGCCGAGCGGGCAAACAGCACCGCCTCTTCTTCGCCGATGGTCTTTTTCAGCACGTCCCACACCAGCTCGTTGTAGATGAAAGCGTAATGGTTGTGCATTTTCTGCGGATCGGACCCGTCATACCACACCACATCAGTGGGGATGCGTTCGCCGAAGTCGGTTTTGAAGCAGTCCACGCCCATCCTCACCAGCCGCTTCAGATGGTCCGCATACCACGCGCTCGCCGCCGGATTGGTGAAATCGACAATCGCCAGACCCGGCTGCCATTTATCCCACTGCCACACCGCGCCATTCGGGCGCTTCAGCAGATAGCCTTTTTCCATCCCTTCCCGGAACAGCGGCGATTTCTGGCCAATGTACGGGTTGATCCACACGCAGATTTTCAGGCCGCGGGCTTTCAGGCGCTGCAACATGCCCACCGGATCCGGAAACGTCGCCGGGTCCCATTCAAAATCGCACCACTGGAATGCTTTCATCCAGAAACAATCGAAATGGAACACGTGCAGCGGCAGCCTGCGCTCCGCCATACCGTCGATAAAACGGTTCACGGTGGCTTCATCGTAATTGGTGGTAAACGAGGTGGTGAGCCACAGCCCGAACGACCAGGCAGGCGGCAGCGCCGGGCGGCCCGTCAGGCGGGTATAGCGGTCCAGCACCGCTTTCGGCGTCGGTCCGTCGATCACAAAATATTCGAGATACTCCCCTTCTACGCTGAACTGCACCTTTGAGACTTTCTCAGAACCTATTTCAAACGACACGCACTCAGGATGATTCACCAGCACGCCGTAGCCGCGATTGGTCAGGTAAAACGGGATATTCTTGTACGCCTGTTCGGTGCTGGTGCCACCGTCGCGGTTCCAGGTCTCCACCGTCTGGCCGTTGCGCACCAGCGCGGTAAAGCGCTCGCCCAGGCCGTATACGGTTTCGCCCACGCTGAGATCCAGCCGCTCGAACATATACTGGCGCGAGGCATTGCCGTCCTGCACATAGCCGTTGTTTTTCACCTGGCTGCCGGTGATGCGCACGCCATCACGCAGGAAATCGAGCGCCCAGTTTTCACCTTTGGTCACCCGCACGCTCAAATCGCCGCTTTTCAGTTCAGCAAATTCCGGCGTGTTGCGTATCTCAACCTGCACATTATCCATCATGTTAAGCGGGTAATGCGGGCCGTTGTCGACTGCGCCCTGAAAGTGCTCGAGACGTACGCCGATGATGCCCTGCTGCGGGGAGAAAAAGCGCAGGGTGAATAACGGCGTGTCGAGCTGCCAGGTGCGCTCGCGCACGTCGCGCGGCGCGGCATACACCACCATCTCGTTGCCATGCTGTTCAACATCAAACACCTGAAGCGGATGCGTTAACGTCAAGCCCGGCTGGATAAGCCAATTTCCATCGCTGATTTTCATCTGTTATCCCTCTGAATGATTCAGGTCTTTGCTGACCGGTAACTTTTCAAATTCCCGCTGATGGCTGCGCGCGCTCTGCCCCAGCTCGTTGAGGATGTTGCGTAATAGCGGCGTTTTCAGGGTGTAGAAGCGTTTGGCGATGAGGGCGCTCAGCACGTAACAGATGCCCGGCACGAGGGTAAACAGCGCAATGATAATGGTGATGGTGGCGCTGTTCTGGGTATGCGCGGTGGCGTCATAGCCGCCGCCTGCCAGCATCCAGCCAATCAGCGCGCCGCCCAGCGCCAGGCCCAGTTTCAGTACAAACAGCGTACCCGCAAAGCTGATGCCGGTGAGGCGTTTGCCGTTGCGCCATTCGCCGTAGTCCACGGTATCGGACATCATGACCCACTGGATCGGCGTGACGAGTTGGTGCAGTACGCCGATGGCGAAGTTAAACACGAACATCAGGACGGTGGATTCCAGCGGCACAAAGAACATCGCGACGCTCAGCACCGCCAGCGCGGCGTTGGTCCACCAGAACACGCTGACTTTGCATTTCCAGTCGGTGAGGGGTTTAGCGAGGGCGCTGCCAATCAGGTTGCCAACGCAGTAAACGCCGAGGAACCAGGAGAACAGCGCCGCATCCCCCATAATCCAGGTGACGTAATACATCATCGCCCCGCCGCGCACGCACACCGCCAGGATATTGAGGAGGGTGAGCAGCCCGACGACGCGCCACTGGTCGTTTTGCAGGATATCGCGCAAATCCTCGCGCATGGTGGAGGTGCTGGGCGGCGCATCGACGCGCTCTTTGGTGGTAAAGAAGCAAAACGCCAGCATCAGAAAGGCGACTACCGCCAGCACGGCGATCCCGCCCTGGAACCCGAACGCTTTATCGTCGCCGCCAATCAACTGCACCAGCGGCATCATCAACACCGTGGAGAGCATGCCGCCGAGGGTCGCCAGCACGAAGCGCCAGGATTGCAGAGAAATACGCTGCTCCGGGTCGCTGGTGATTACACCGCCCAGCGCGCAGTACGGGATGTTAACCACCGTATACATCAGGGTCAGCAGCGTATAGGTGACGGCGGCGTAAATCATTTTTCCGCTCATGCTCAGGTCTGGCGAGCTGTAGGCGAACACGCACACCACGCCGAAGGGCAACGCGCCGAACAGCACCCACGGACGAAACTTGCCCCAGCGGCTGCGGGTGCGGTCGGCAATCAGGCCCATCGCCGGGTCGGAAATGGCATCCAGCGCGCGGGCCAGCAGGAACATGGTGCCGACAAACCCGGCGGGAATACCGAAGATATCCGTATAAAAAAACATCATATAAAGCATGACGTTATCAAACACGATATGGCTGGCGGCATCTCCCATGCCGTAGCCAATCTTCTCTTTAACCGATAACACTTGATCGCTCATGGCGGCCATCCTTATCACACAGCGTAAAATTTCGCTTAAGGTGTTTTAGCCCCGCACAGCGACGCGTGGAATTGTGTTTTCTGGTTATTTATTTATGTTAATTGTTTTCTGTGATCGAATTAACTCATTGATATTTAAATCAATTAGTTTTTGTGACGGATAGAATTTTCTTATTCATACGGTAGATGATTTTTGTTTACGCGTAAGGCGAGAAAAAAGAACGCAGCGGGTATTGGTAAGCGCCTGAAACGCGCCTATAATGCGCCGGCCTCCATGTAGCAATGAAGGCTCGGAAGATCGTCGTCTCCGGTGAGGCGGCTGGACTTCAAATCCAGTTGGGGTCGCCAGCGATCCCGGGCAGGTTCGACTCCTGTGATCTTCCGCCATTTTTATCTCTATCCGCTCGGTTAATTCCCCGTGTTTCCTAAAACATTTCCAGTAAATAAACACATCACTGGCGATGAGTTTTATCCTGGTTCTCTGTCATACTTAGCCGACTACGACGTTTTTAGCCCGGATAAAGCGGAGGCGGCACATGGAAGATAAACATTTAACGCAACCCCCAGCGGGTGAGTTTCTTATATTTGCCAGTGGTGACGGGAAAGTGCGTATTGATTGCCGCTTCGAAAGCGATACGCTGTGGCTCTCTCAAGCAATGATCTGCGAACTGTACGGCAAAGCCAAAGCAACGATCAGCGAGCATATTAAGAACATCTTTGAAGAAGATGAACTCGACGAGAATTCAGTTGTTCGGTTTTACCGAACAACTGCCAGCGATGGTAAAAGCTATAATGTTCAATACTTTAGTTTACCGTTAATTCTCGCTGTTGGTTATCGCGTCCGCTCCACCCGGGGTACGCAATTCCGCCAATGGGCAACTCAAACGCTTCAGGAATACCTGGTTAAAGGGTTTGTGATGGACGATGAGCGGCTGAAAAATCCGCCTGTTGGAACGTCCGCTGTACCTGATTATTTCGATGAGATGCTCGAACGCATCCGCGACATTCGCGCCAGCGAGCGCCGGGTGTATTTGCGGGTTCGGGAGATCTTTGCATTGGCCGCCGACTATCAGCCTTCGCTTAAAGAGACCACACAATTTTTCCAGATTATTCAGAACAAGCTCCATTTCGCTTGCACCGGCCATACCGCAGCTGAACTTATTCATCAACGGGCAGACGCCAGCAAACCGAATATGGGTCTGACTAGCTACAAAGGCGATGAAGTGCATAAATGCGATATTACCGTCGCGAAGAATTACCTTAACCAGGATGAAGTCAGCGAGCTTAACCGCGTCGTTAATATGTGGCTGGATTTTGCTGAAGACCAGGCCCGACGCCGACAGCAGGTTTTTCTGCGAGACTGGCAGGAGAAGCTGGACCAGTTTCTGCAATTTAATGACCGTGATGTTTTGCAGGGCGCCGGGAAGATCAGCAAGAGGATGGCTGATGATAAGGCACAGGCGGAATATGTTCTGTTTGCTGAGCAGCAGCGGAAGTTAAAAGAGGCTGAAGGTGAGAAGAAGCTTATAGAACTGTTACAGTGGCGAAAAGATGCCAAAAATTAGTTTCGCATGCATCCCATCTCAATAAATAAAATAATTTAGGATATCAAAAATATACATCAACTAAATCATTAAATATACAAGTTTCGATAAATAAAATGATTTCAATAATCTATTTAATTAATTGTTACTTATCATCTTTATTAAAAGTCACTCTTTAAATATTTAGTAGTGTTTTTTAAATATATCTCCATCACGACTACCATGAAAGCCAGTAGCATTTATTAATCCAATATATGTCGGGTATTTTTTGTATTGCGAAGTATTTTTGCTCCACCGCAACGATGAATATCCAGCTAATATACGGTGCCCAACCCATCTATCATCAATAATCTTAGAAGCACCAGGAATATTTAACAATAATAAACTTCCCATAAATTTTATCCATTCTGATGATGTTAATATTTTGTTTCCATAGGCGTGAAATGATCTACCACTGCTGTAAACTTGGAATTCCATATCCCAATAAGAACAGAAGTCAATGAATGTGGATTCTAATAATTTGCTGTCTTTGCCACCAAAATCAATCAATGGGAAATGATATTCTGAACCCAAATCATAAATGGTTGAACTTAAAGCCAACTCTTGATCATCTTCTAAATTCACCAATAAATCAAAAATAGAAGATTTATCAAGCTCATTAATGGAAATATAAAAACTCTCTCTTTCATCTTTGAAAGAATGTGGTTTATATCTATATCTACTAAAATTAATTGAAGCTGATGATGATAAGCAATTCCAATGTTGATAAAGTGATAAAATTTCACATATCCATAAAATAGGATGGCGACTAAGTTTCATATTTCCCGACAAAGTTCTATTCATTTAATATGTATCCCCTTTAACAACTGGTACACTTCCATTGAAAACTGATCCGTCATACCTGAAACAAAGTCCACTACAAGATGAGTCCTAAGATGCCATTCATTTTCATTTTTTTCCTTATTATACATTTTTTCAAAATAATCATCACTCCATTTTTCATCTCGAACAGAAATCTGTGCAATAGCCGTTTTATAAGCATTAAGATGTTTCTCAGGCAAGCGATTAAAAAGTCTCCTTTCAATATGTAATTTTTCAATGTTGATTTTTTTAACATTATTTGTAAGCAAATAAGAGAACTGAGTTTTTGTAAGAGATAAAATCTTTATAAATTCATCAAGTATTCCTTTGATAATAGCAAATCCGGATAGTTCCATTTTTTCTGCTTCATACGAAGTGAAAAGATAATTTGCAGTATAGTTTTTGAGAATATCAAGTAGATCATACTCAATTGTTTTTCTTGCTATTAAAGTTTCATTAACATCAAACATCATAAATTGAGAATACTTCTTGACAAAATTTTTAGAAACTTTTTCCACTAAGTAATTCGATAACGTTGTTTTAAAAGATAAGAACTTACTTATTGGCTGTATGTCCTCTTCTCTTTCTAAAGAATTTATCAACTCATTGCAAATTTTAATGTCTTTTTTATATATTTTCTTTAATTTCTTTAAATCATTAATAACATAGTTAGAAAATTCTCTAGTATCAATAATCCTTTTTTCAATACCATCCTCAATGTCACTAATACAATAAGATATGTCATCTGAAGCCTCCATAAGAAAACTTAACGGATGTCTTTTATTATTAGTAATCTTAAGCTCCCCCCATGCTTTATAAATAACTTCTTTTTCGGTATCAAAATATCCAATTTTTTTGCTAAATGGCAGCTGCAGTTCATCCGACGGTTTATCACTAGGGCAGTATGTATACTTTAGAAAGCTTGCAAGTTGACTATACGTGAGATTAAGCCCGTTTAAACCATCCTCACCTTGTAACTTGGTAAGTATTCTGAATCCTTGTGGATTTCCATCAAAAACCAAAAAATCTTCTAAAAGGTATTTATAACTTTCTGATTTTGCTTCTTCGCTATTTAAAGAAAGCGACTTAACGAGAGCCTCATGAATATTATCGCTAGAAGCCCATTCTTTGATTGCTGCTTCACCAAAATGACCAAAGGGTGGATTACCGATATCATGAGCCAAACATGATATCTCTACCATATTAGCAATTGCTAAACTGTTTTCCTTCCAACAATCCTTTTCATCTTTATTTATATTTCTCGAATTTTGGACTAGCTCAGAAATAGTGGCAACTATATATCTACCAATATGTGAAACTTCTATTGAATGCGTTAATCTTGAACGTACAGAAGAATTACTTTCAAGAGAAAAAACTTGAGCTTTTTGCTGTAAACGTCTAAAAGCGGCTGAATAAATTAATCTTGCACGATCACTTTGCGTAGCTGCTAAAAGCCTTAAGTATGGAGATGTAAGTTTAGAATGTTTTGTTGTCGATTTACGATGCCGTTCAATTGTAAGATACCTTTGCATTTCAAAATCCTCAAAATTTAATTACTGTATTTAAAGCTGTTGCTGAGCCTGGCCCTACAAGCTTCTTTAACCCACTTACTAAAATTCCCTTTCCCAGCAGCTTTCTCAATCTGTTCCAGTAAATCATCTTCGAAGCGAATGTTTTTCATTGTACTTTTAGTGCGATCAAAACTGAGCTTCTTTTTATCTTGCATGGTAGGTACCATTTGAGTTAAGTTATGCTCAGATGGTACCTACCATCTGAAACCGAATCAAGCGACGCTCTAAAGTGCTGCAACACAAGAGAGCGTCTAACCACCACCAACTATCAAGGAGTTGATCATGGCTACCAACCATTCTACCAAATCCCCCCGCACTTCCAGAACAGACAAACCTCTCATTGTGGGATATCGACCGCAAGGCGGGGATACCAGCACGCCGCAAATTACGCTTTCCGGTAAATGGCTCGGTGAGGCCGGATTTGAACCCGGCCAGCATTACACCGTAAAAGCGAGCGATGGCTGTCTGGTAATTATGGCAATGAACTCGCGTGAGGAAGAGTTACTCGCCGAGTTAGAAACCACGCTCCGCACTATGGCGGAAATGAAGCGCTCATTAAGCCAGATCGGGAATGCCTTTAAAGCAGCCTGATTTTGCAAAGAGGCAGGCGCAAAGCCTGCCTCCATAACAAACCTGCTATCACCAAAGCAAAGCGTTAAAAGCCATCATGCCCTTTCACCGCATTCACACACCAAACCCCACACTAAAATCCAGTTTATCCAGCGCCACAGGCCGTCCGATAAAATATCCCTGCGCCTCATCGCACTGGTATTCTTTCAGCCGTTTTAACTGCTCCGCCGTTTCCACGCCTTCGGCGGTTATCGCCAGCGAATAGGCCTTACCAAGCCCAATAATATTCTCAACGATAATTTTGGCGTTATCAGACTCTTCCATAGCGAACACAAACGATTTATCCAGCTTTATCCCATCAAACGGGAAGCGCTTGAGATAACTTAATGCCGAATATCCCGTACCAAAATCATCAATCAGGAAACGAACGCCAATTTCTTTTAGCTGCGTCATCGTTTCCAGCGTAACCTCAGGATTGGAAATCGTGACGCTCTCGGTTATTTCCAGTTCCAGCCGCGACGGATCAAGTCCGGTTTTTTGCAGAATGGTTTTCACCCGCTTCGCCAGGCCACCGGTATTAAACTCCACCGCCGAGATATTCACGGAAATCTTTAAATCCGATGAAAGACGCATACTGTCGAGGCAGGCTTTTTCAAGCACCAGATCGCTCATGGCGATAATCAGGCCCGTCTCTTCCGCGAGAGGAATAAACTGATCCGGCATCAGTAATCCATAGCGCGGATGCTGCCAACGGACCAGCGCTTCAACAGCGGCAATACGCGACGTTTGAAGATCATAACGGGGCTGATAGACCAACTGGAATTGCCCTTCGCTCAACGCCTCGCGGAACTCTTTTTCCATTTCCCGACGCTGGATTAAATACTCGCCCATATCCGGCTTGTAGAACACCCAGTTATTACGCCCGCTGTTCTTCGCTTTGTACAACGCAATATCGGAAAAGCGGATTAAATCACTGGCATCCATTGCATCCTGCGGGGCTAATGCAATCCCCATGCTCACGCTGATATGTACTTCATTCCCGTTAACCATAAAAGGGCGGCTTATTTCTTTGGTGATGCGCTGGCAGAGTGTCTCAATATCTTTTTGCACATAAATATCCGGCAAGATAAGGATAAATTCATCACCCCCCTGCCGGGCGACGAGATCGACTTTTCGGGTACAGGCGCGCAACCGGCTGGCGACTTCGTTAAGCAGTTCATCACCCGCGTTATGTCCAAATAAGTCGTTAACCGGTTTGAATTTGTCCAGGTCGAGGCTAATCATTGCCAACGGATGCGCCGGATCGGGCAGCGAGCGCAGCTTACCTTCCAAAAACTCTTTCATTCTTAGCCGGTTAGGCAGCCCTGTTAGCTCGTCATGGCGCGATAAATACTCTATGCGTTCTTGCGCTTCTACCTCAAGCGTCACATCGGTTACCGTGCCGCGAAATCCCAACGAACCGTCATCCATAATGGTGCGTTTCGCCACCAGGTTGCAGTACCGCTGATGCCCATGCGCGGAATAATAGCGGGCCTTTTTGATGGTGAAAGTGCTGCCCGCCTGCGTGTTAAGCAGCCATTGGGTAAAAGCAATTTTATCTCTGGGGATGAAATCCAGCATGCTCCGTCCAATCCAGCCCTCTGAATGATGGCCGGTAATGCCGGAAAAGCGGTCGGACAGCCACGTCAGGCGCGACTGGCTATCGGCTTCCCATATCCAGTCGGTGGTGGCTTCGATAACGTCGCGAAAGCGCCGTTCGCTTGCCGCCAGCGCTTGCCGGCTCTGCTCAAGAAGAAATACGTTTTCATCGTTTCTTTGCGCTTTGATGAGTGCGCCGCGCCGCATGGCCCAGGTGAACGTTAGGGTCGAAAGCATCAACAGCACGATTAACGGCAGTTCCCGGCTCATTAATTCTTTACCTGGATCATCGCTTCGCCACTCAATCAGCACATTGCCGCTATCGATTGGCAAAATAAGCTGCGCTTCCCGATAATTCGGTTTGGTTTGCAACATGCTTCCGTAGGTATGTACTTCCTGAACGCCATATTCGTTGCCCATCTGGCGCATTTTGGCTGGCGTCAGGACATCAACAAAAACCATCAGAGAGGCGTCACCCACCACGGGCGTAATGCTTTCATCATCGCCTGCCGTGATCCGGGCGGCGGCCAGTAAAGTCAGTTGTCCATTCGCCATCAGTAACCGCGAGATAGCTTTGCCCTGGGTTTGAGAAAGGTCGTTTATCAGTTCAGCGGTGACGCTGCGGTTGAGCCATTTCTCGAAAGATTGGCTGTCAAGACGGCCCTCAATCACGCTGTAGCGGGTTTCGCCAGTCGACGAAAGAACAAACACGCCCTCATAGTGGTAATTGGTATAAAGCGACTCGCCAAGGTTTTGGCTGTCCCATGCCCATTGCACATTAATCTGCTTATGAAGATTGTTGTACGCCTCCCCCCAGTCGGCGTTGTCCATTAAATTGGAGCGTATTTTTTCCTGTCGAGTAGTCAGCGCTTTTTGCAAAAGCAGGCTGCTGCGGGCGTCCGCTTTATCGTTAAGATTGTCGGCGATATAAAAAAGGCTCACTATCGCTGCCAGAAAAAGACAGCTCAGCAGCGCCACGGTAACAATAAATGTTTTCTTTACTATCCCGCTGGTTTCCCCTGAAAACGTGCCTACGTGATTAAAACGCTGCCAGTTCATTTTTTCTCCACCTCTTAATGGGTGAGTAAGAGTTAGCCTGCAAAACGGCTTCACCAGTAAAGGGGTTATCGGCAAACCCTGACCGTTATTGGGTACTGGCTATCCGTTTTGCTAACTGGATCATCTAATGAGGATCCTGATGATACGCGTAAGGTTTATGGTCATTCGCCTGGATCCCTGTAAACAGGCGCATGCGACTTACCGCGGGTGTTTTTTTCTTTTCTCGGTAAAGGTTGTCATGCTGGACAGTTCCAGCAAGCTCATCAGTGAACCGTGAACGTCTGGATCATAATTCGTCAGGCCGTAGGCATAATTAATGTGATAAGGCTTTTTTGATTTGTTATTAAAATCATCCATAAAAGATTGCAGATTGAACAGATAACTCTCGTCTGCATTATCAGTATGATGTTCCAGTAAAACAGCGAAGTCGCCTCTTCCTAAATACGCGCCGATATCATGCTTTTTAAGTGTGGATTTTATACAGGCTGCAAACGCTTTGAGGACAGTATCAGCCTCTTTATCGCCCATAATATCTCTTATTGATTTAATACTCTCAATTTCAAAATAGATCAGGCTGAAAGGAAGCTGATATTTAGTAAACTTCTCAAAACGTTTTTGACCGATTTTAAGGAAGCTTTGCTTATTCATCAGTTCGGTGACGTTATCCGCCATAGTCTTGCTGATAATAAGAAACTCATCCTCAACAATCGCCGCAAAATCAATCAGCGCATTGGCTTCTTCCATCGAAAAATCGCGCGGGACGCTGTCAACGATACAGAGCGTGCCGGCAATCATGCCGTCCGGCAACCGCACCGGATACCCTGCATAGAAACGCACGTGCGGCTCGCCGGTTACGAAGGGATTGTCGTGAAATCGTTTATCCTTCAGCGTGTCTTTAACCACAAACACCCCTTCTGAAAGGATGGCATGGGCGCAAAAAGAGGTGCTGCGCGGGGTTTCCCGTATATCGACGCCTGCGCTGGACAGTACCCACTGCCGCTCCCTGTCCAGTAAACTTAGCGAGGCGATAGGAACGTTAAAGGTTATCCTCATCAGACGGGTCAGTCTGTCGAATCTTTCATCGTTGTTTTTATCTAACAGATCAATTAAGTAGAGTGACTTTAGGCGTTCTGCTTCATTGGGTGGCGTGTCAGGAAATATCATATTTTTTCTCAAGCGTGACATCTATACATTAATTATCTTAGGTGAGGCGGAAAGAGATGGGAAACTTAATTTCATTCGCAATGTGATGCTCACGTTTAAATACTATTGAGATATGCCAGCGGGTAGGGAATGATATTTAAGCCAGGGGAGAGAAAAATGCTTTCTGCTTGTTATTAAATAAAAAGCAATGACCTAATCATCATTTTATGTTCTAGAAAACCCTCCTGAATTATATTTCATATATCTTAGGGCATAGAATACCCAGCAACCGCTTTTTTTTTATTCACTCGGTAGGCGTCTTATCTCTTCTGATAAGATTAATTGTTTTTTGAATCGAGCGATATTGACTCAATGTTTTAAATGCACTTGTTCGGTATTACCGAACAAGTGCCCCACGAACCAGTAACGCCACGCTCACTGCCTGAGGGCACCACTCAGCACCAGGCCCGGCGACGGGCCTGTGTCCTCTTATTTTCCCAATCTTTCCTGATACCAACCGGCTTAGCTTTGCTACAGTTTTCTAATGTTGCTTAATTTCAGGAACCACGCATGAAAATCGCCTGTCTGGGTTGGGGCTCACTTATCTGGAAACCGGAAAATTTACCCGTTGTCGGAGAATGGCAAACCGATGGCCCATTGTTACCGATCGAATTTGCCCGCGTCAGCGACGGCGGCGAACTGGCGACGGTGATTTGCGTTAACGCTGCACCCGTTCAGGTGCTCTGGGCCTGGCTTGATTTCGAAGACGTCACCGTTGCCTGCGATGCGTTACGCCAGCGGGAAGGCATTGATGAGGAGCGCGTTGATGGTATCGGGCTACTGATCATAGACGACACGCCGGAAGGCGAACTGGCGGAATGGGCGCAGGAACACGGTATTGAAGCCGTAGTCTGGACCGCATTGCCGGCGAAAAGCGCGGAAATGGAAGGGCGTGCGCCGACGGTGACCGAAGCCGTGGCTTATCTGGATAGTCTGACGGGAGAAACGCGCGAGCACGCGCGGGATTACGTCAAGAGCGTCCCTGAACAGATCGACACGGTCTATCGTCGGGCCATTGTTGAGGCGCTGGGGTGGCAGTAAGCAAAAAACGGCCTGCTTTCGCAGGCCCGCTTTGCTGACTATTTGTTACCTTCCGCGATACCGGTTAGTTTGGTATCGGTGGCTTTTTCCTCATTGAGGGTCTCTTCCAGCAGTTTCGCTGCTTCTTTATAGCCCAGTTTCAGGGCCAGGGTACGCAGCGTACCGTAGGAAGCGATCTCGTAGTGCTCCACTTTCTGTGCCGCACCGATAAGCCCTTCATCACGCAGCGTACCGGCTTCTACCGATTCGATGATTTCCTGCGCTTCTTCAACCAGGCCTTCCAGCGCATGGCACTTCATGCGGCGGATGCGAACACCCTCTGTCAATTCAACCAGTTGGTCGATACGCTCAATCTGGCCGCGGGTTTCTTCGAGGTGCGCCTCAAAGGCCGCTTTCAGATTCTTATCGGTTGCTGCACGTGCCATTTTTGGAAGCGCACGGGTAATCTGCTTTTCCGCGCTGTAAATATCTGACAGCTCGTGAATAAATAGATCTTCAAGTGTCTTAACTGAAGGCATAATATATTCCTCGTCTCGTCATCTTTGCCGTTACGGTTAATTATGGTGCATAAAAAACGGCACCCCTTTTCACTGAACGCAAACTTCCTGCGTAAGGGATACCGTTTGTATGCTTCGCTTAAAAATTAATTAAGCGGATAATAGAAACAACCTTCATTTAATTAGGTAATTAAACGACTGCTAATTTCAAAGGTAGGTAAACTTACCCAACGGAACCCGGCTTAACGACCGCCGCCGCCGCTGCTTTTACCGCCTTTTTTCCCCGCTTCGGATGCTTTCTGCGGGTCATTTTTGAAATTACCGCCGCTGTTTTGGCCGCCTTTTTTGCCAGCCTCAGAAGCACGCTGTTTATCTTCTGCAAAATTACCTGAACCGCCACGATGCTGAGTCATAATAATTTCCTCATTATGTTTTGGTGAAAGTTTTAATAAATTGGGAAGCGTTATTCCCGTCAAGCAGTGTTAACTATAGCCTGCATCACACTTCACGCAAGAATAAAATCCACTGCCGTCAGGTAATATATCCTGCAAATAAGATTTATCTCAGCATTAAATATGTGGGTAAAAAAACTAACTCCTTAAAATTCTGTCGTTTTAATAATTTTTAATAATTTTGAAGATCATATTTTAATAAAATCAATCTAAATATTCGTTATTAAAAAAATGATCTATCAGTATTTCTTATAGTTTCCAAAAATATATCCTGTATCCAGAACGGGTAAACGGCAGTCGCCAGCACCGGGATCGCGTGATAATATACGAATCGTATATGATTCGTATAGGTGAACCATGGGTATCGTTAAGATCTCTGATTTGATGCATGAAAATCTGCGTGTCGCCAGTAACGCCATGAGCCGTTCGATTAATGCCCAGGCGGAACACTGGATGAAAATCGGCATGCTGGCGGAACTGTATCCGCACCTCACCCACCAGCAACTCGCCCGCGCGCTGGTACAGGCTGAACTCAAAGGCGGCGTGGATATCACCTCTTTACTGGATGACACGCTTCCTGAAACCCAGGAAGGTGCCACACAATGACCATTGTTCTGCATACCCAAAAAGAAATCGAAATGGCGCGCGCCGCAGGCCATGCCGCCGCCAGGGTGCTGGAAATGATCGCGCCGCATGTGCGTCCCGGTATCTCCACTGACGAGATCGACCGGATCTGCCACGATTATCTGGTTAATGAGCTGAACGTGATCCCGGCGAACATTGGCTACCACGGTTACACCAAAACGGTCTGCACCTCGGTCAACCACGTGGTGTGCCACGGCATCCCTTCGGACAAGCTGCTGAAGAAGGGCGATATCGTTAATATTGATGTGGCGATTATCAAAGACGGTTGGTACGGCGATACCAGTCGCATGTACTTCGTGGGCGAACCGTCCATACGGGCACGTCGCCTGGTGGAAGTGACCTACGACTCGATGGTCGCGGGGATCAAAACCGTGCGTCCGGGCGCCACGCTGGGTGATATCGGCGCGGCGATCCAGCGCGTGGCGGAGGATGCCGGTTTCTCGGTAGTACGTGAATACTGCGGGCACGGCGTAGGGCGCGAATACCATGACGAGCCGCAAATCCTGCACTACGGTATACCGGGCACCGGCATCGTGCTGGAGCCGGGGATGATTTTCACTATTGAGCCGATGATCAACGCCGGTAAGCCCGCCACCAGCGTGCTGAGCGATGGCTGGACGGTGGTGACGAAAGACCGCTCGCTGTCGGCCCAGTGGGAGCATACCGTGGCGGTCACCGAAACCGGTTATGACCTGCTGACACCCTGGCCGGACGGCGTTGGTCATTACGCTCCGCTATAAAAAAGCGCGCCGAAGCGCGCGTTACATTATGGCTGAAGGGCCCGCCGCTGCCAGCGGCGGGCCAAAACGCCCAGCCCGCTACACAGCAGGTAATAAACCACGCCGACGAAGATAAAAATCGCCGTCGGGTAAATCTGCACCCGGCTGTTTACCTGCCCGGCCACCGTGGTCAGCTCCGGCACGTTGACGATAAACGCCAGCGACGTGTCTTTCAGCAGGCCGATAAAAATCCCCACCAGCGACGGCAACACATTGCGCAGCACCTGCGGCAGCAGGATCAGCCGGAGCGCCTGCCAGGGACTAAACCCCTGGGTCTGCGCGGCTTCATATTGCCCGGCCGGCAACGCCTGTAATCCGGCAAGCGTCGAGTGCATCACCGATGCCGAAGTAAACCACGCCAGCGCCAGCGTCACCGTGACCGCACCCGGCAGATCGATGCCCATCATCATCGGCAGCAAATACCACAGCCAGAAGATAACGAAGATCAGCGGGATGCCGCGGATCAGTTCCGCCCAGGCAAACAGCACGCGGCGCACCACGCCGGAATAACGCCATGCCACGCACGCCAGCGCAATCCCGCCGGGCAGCGCCAGCACACCAGCGCCAAAGGCCATCATCAGGGTCAATAGCACCCCACCCGGCTCGCCCTGGGCCATGCGGCCCCACAGCAAATAGTCGAGGTTATCGGTAATCACAGTGATATTAGCGATCACGTTGTACCTCGCGTTGCGCGATAGCACGCTGGGCCACGGGTTTGCGGCGCGCGCTTCCGGGCCCAATCCTGCCGAGCATCAACCCCATCACCACGCCGAGTAATAAATAGAGCACAGTACCGACGGCAAACGCCTCCAGCGCGTGGGCGTTATAGCTCTCTATCTGGCGGACCTGGTACGTCAGCTCAGCAAACCCAATGCCGCTGGCCAGCGACGACAGTTTCATCAGATTCAGATACTGGCCGACAATCGGCTGCCACGCGTTCGCCAGCCCCTGCGGCAGCAGCACACAGCGAAACAGCGCCCAGGTGGAAAAGCCCTGGGACAGCGCCGCTTCGCGCTGGCCGGCGGGGACGGCGCTTAAGCCTGCTTCAATCTCCTCAATTAAAAATGCCGAGGTGAAAACGCCCAGCCCCCAGGCCGAGCAGAGAAATTCCGGCGTCAGCCACCAGACATCGCCCGGCAGAATCGACCAGGCATGATCGGCATTGACGAAATCGCGCACCGCCAGCGGTAGCAGGTTCCAGGCCGCGAAATACCAGAACAGCAATTGCACCAGCAGCGGCGTGTTGCGAAATACCGATACCCAACTTGCCACGGCGGCACGCCCGCCAGCGCCGCCCGCCAGCCGCAGCGCCAGAAACAGTACGGCCAGTACGGTAGCCAGCGCCATGCCGATTAGCGACACCCACACCGTGGTCAGAAAGCCCGAAATAATCCATTGCAGAGGAAGCCCTGTCAGCACCCCCTGCCAGTCCAGGTTAACCATCAGTCGGGCCGCTCCTGGTGTAAAGGGTCGAGCACTTTCTTCAGGAAGCGTTGGGCGCGGGGGTGTTCAGGGGCGGAGAAGAACTGCGCCGGGGCGGCCACTTCAAGGATGTCGCCGCCGTCGATAAACACCACGCGATCGGCAATCTCCCTGGCGAACTGCATTTCATGGGTCACCACAATCATGGTGATGCCGCTGTGCGCCAGAGACTTCATCACGTACAGCACTTCGCCGATCATCTCCGGGTCCAGCGCCGAGGTGGGTTCATCAAACAGGATAATCTGCGGCGAGGAGGCCAGCGCACGGGCAATCGCCACGCGCTGCTGTTGCCCGCCGGAAAGCTGCGCCGGCAGTTGATCGGCTTTGTCCGCCAGGCCGACCTGCTGCAACAGCTCGCGGGCACGCTGGTCCGCCGACGCCTGTTTCCAGCCGTGAACCTGCACCAGTGCCAGCGTGATGTTCTGGCGCGCGGTCAGGTGGGCATACAGATTGAATTGCTGGAACACAAACCCAACCCGGCTGCGAAGCTGGCGCAGCGCGCGGCCCTGAATGCCGTGGGTGGGTTTATTGTCGATCAGGATATCGCCGCCACTCAGCGGCTCAAGCTGGTTGATCAGACGGATCAGCGTAGATTTGCCCGAGCCCGAAGGCCCAAGGATCGCCACCACTTCGCCCTGGTTGATCGTCAGATTGATGCCGTTCAGTACCCGGTGATCGCCGTACTGTTTCACGACATCGCGAAACTCAACGCTCGCCTGCTCCAGATGTGAAAAATCCGCGGACGATGCCGCGGAACGTGTGATGAGGCCAGAAAGCATATTACTTCGCTTCTATGGTAAAGGAACGCGGCTGCGGAGTCTGGGTAGACGGGCCAAACCAGGTGTCATAGATACGGCTGGCTTCGCCGCTCTTCTCAAGGTTCACCAGTTCGTCATTCACGGCTTGCAGCAGCGCGGTTTCGCCTTTTTTCACGCCGACGCCGATCTCTTCTTTACTCAGCAGGTCCGGCAAAATTTTAAAGTTGGCTTTGTCCGGCGCGCCTGCCAGCAGGCCAGCCAGAATAGTGCTGTCCTGGGTGATGGCCTGAACGTTGCCGTTACGCAACGCGGTCAGGGCCAGCGGGATATCGTCATACGCCAGCACCCGAGCCTGCGGGTAACGCTGGTGCAGCGCCTGCTCCCCAGTGGTGCCTTTTACCGCACCAATGCGTGCGCGGCTGTAGTCATCCAGCTTGTCCGGGGATTTCGCCGGGACCAGGAATTGCTGGCCGGTGACAAAATACGGGGTAGAGAAATCGATCACCTGGGCACGTTCCGGGGTGATGGTGATATCCGCGACAATCAGATCCGCTTTGCCGGACTGCAATAAAGGAATACGGTTTGCCGGGTTGGTGGCAACCAGTTCCAGCTTCACGCCGAGGGATTTTGCCAGCGCTTTGGCGAAGTCCACGTCGTAACCGACAATTTCATGGGTTTTCGCATCCACGGAACCGAACGGTGGGTTAGCATCAAAGGTCGCCACTTTTACGACGCCCGCTTTTTTAATATCGGCTAATTGGTCGGCCTGCACGGATGAGGCAGCAAAACCGCCTAATGCCACTATTGCCAGAGCCAGCAGTGCTTTGCGCTGTGTGCCAAGTTGATGTGCCATAGTTTCCTCTGATTACCCTGTATTTATTAGTTTGTGGTATTACGCTCCCATAAGTTTTTCGCTTCTACAAATGCCAAAAATGACTTAATACATACAAAAAAGTTATTAGTGAACAGACTGTTAACTATGACGGAATGCCCTGTTACCCGGAACGACAAAACGAGCGGTGATTTGCTTTATAGCGGTAGATACATCGGTACACACAGCGTCCTGGGTGTCTGGAGTGCGCTGAACTGGATTCATTTATTAAGAACCTTTAAATGATAATAAAATGACGAAACCCCCTATTTTTCTTTTTAAAAACCCGGCATGTTAAGCCTCATTAAATTAAATATCTGGCTAAACATGCATTTTTGATGCAAATCATGTTCAATACCCCTTTGGGGGTATTTTTAATATTCCGTGATCGCCGATCGCACCGTTTTTTTAATTCTGTAATCAACGTCATTTATTTTACTGCAATTAATAATCGTTACTTAACTGCTTGTTCCCACTGCGCATTTATCCCTAACCTATATATTTACTTACTCTTCTTTACTCTTGATCGAAAACAATATTTTTAATGGGGTTTTTGCTAATTTACGCTCAGAGCAATGTCGAGATGGCAATTATTGTCATTCCCTTTAGTGAATAAAAATAACCGCACTGACGCGGCTTACTTTGGACGGAACGCTCATGGCCAGGATAAGCAAATTTCTTCCCTACTTCTGGAGCCTATTCGCCGGCTTATTGTTGTTAAGCCCGGCGCACGCAGAACAAGCTCCTGCTGCAACCGCACCCGCGAAAATTGAAGCACATAACGAAGTTTTCGCCAATAAACATGCCGATCAATTCAATTCATGGAAATCCACCAGCGAGCAATCTGAACGTGAAGATGCGCTGGCGGAAGACCCGAATATGGTGGTCCTGTGGGCGGGTTATCCGTTCTCGCGGGATTACAACAAACCGCGCGGCCACGCTTACGCGCTCACCGATGTACGTGAAACCCTGCGTACCGGCGCGCCGAAAACCGCTGAAGACGGCCCGCTACCCATGGCCTGCTGGAGCTGTAAAAGCCCCGACGTCGCCCGTCTGATTCAGAAGGACGGCGAAGCGGGTTATTTCCACGGTAAATGGGCGCGCGGCGGGCCGGAAATCGTTAACGATTTAGGCTGTGCCGACTGCCATAACACCGCGTCAGATGACTTTGCGAAAGGCAAACCGGCGTTAACCCTGTCCCGCCCTTATGCGGCGCGCGCCATGGAAACCATCGGTAAACCGTTCGATAAAGCCAGCCGTCTGGATCAGCAGGCTATGGTCTGCGGCCAGTGCCACGTTGAATACTATTTCGACGGCAAAGACAAAGCGGTGAAATTCCCGTGGGATAACGGCCCGAACGTTGACGGGATGGAAAAATACTACGACGAGATCGCCTTCTCCGACTGGGTCAACCCGCTGTCAAAAACGCCCATGCTGAAAGCGCAGCACCCGGAATATGAAACCTGGAGCGCAGGTATTCACGGCAAGAATAACGTGACCTGTATCGACTGCCATATGCCGAAAATGCAGAACGCTGAAGGCAAAATGTTTACCAGCCATAAGATTGGCAACCCGTTCGATACCTTCGATCAGACCTGTAAAAACTGCCACACCCAGACCAAAGAAGCACTGCAATCTGTGGTCGCCGAGCGTAAAGCGGCCATTCAGGATCTGAAGCGTAAAGTGGAAGTACAGCTGGTTCATGCGCATTTCGAAGCCAAAGCCGCGCTGGATGCCGGTGCGACCGACGAAGAGATGAAACCGATTCAGACCGACATCCGCCACGCGCAATGGCGCTGGGACCTGGCAATCGCGTCTCACGGCGTTCATATGCACGCGCCGGATGAAGCGCTGCGTATGCTCGGCACCGCGCTGAATAAAGCCGCCGATGCCCGCGCTAAGCTGATTCGTCTGCTGGCCACTAAAGGCATCACCGAAGAAGTGAAACTGCCGGATATCTCCACCAAAGCCAAAGCCCAGGCGGCGATTGGCCTGGATATGCAGAAAATCAACGCAGAGAAACAGGACTTCCTGAAAACCGTCGTACCGCAATGGGACGAGCAGGCGCGTAAAAACGGATTGCTGGGAACCGAAGGCAAATAACCCCTGTAAACAAGAGCCGCTCCATTAGGCGTAATTGGTGCAGCCAGATTGGGCACGGACAGCGCGGAAAAACCGGAGCGTACACGTAGTACGCGAGGATTTTGAGCACTGCCCAGGCCCAAGATGGCAAACAAAATAGCCTAATGGGGTGGCGAAAAATGGAGTCAATATGAGCGTACTACGTTCGTTATTTACTGCTGGGGTGCTGGCGTTAGGCTGTTTATGGATATTACCCGTACAGGCTGCGCCGTCTTCCCAGGCAGATACCGATTCGCAGTGGACCGTGACGCAACAGCGCAACCCTGATAAAGCGTGCCTGGATTGCCATAAGCCCGAAAAAGAAGGGATGCACGGAAAACACGCAGAGGCCATCAACCCGAACAACAATTTGCCGGTTACCTGTACCAACTGCCACGGCAATATTTCGCCGGAACACCGCAACGGCGTGAAAGATGCCATGCGGTTTAACGATCCGATGTACACCGTCGAGCAGCAGAACAGCATCTGTATGGCGTGCCACCTGCCGGAGCAACTGCAAAAAGCGTTCTGGCCGCATAACGTGCATGCCACCAAAGTCGCCTGCGCCAGCTGCCATAATCTGCATCCGAAGCAGGACACCATGCAGACCCTGAACGATAAGAGTCGAATCAAGCTTTGCGTCGATTGCCACCGCGAACAGCGCGACAATCCTGCGTTCAATCCCTCCTCGGTTCATCTGGGTAAGGATCATCCATGACATGCTCTCGTCGTCAATTCGTTACCAGAATGGGGGCATTGATCGCCGTGAGCGGAACGATGGGAGTTTCAATTGCTCAGGCGCTCACCATCAACGGCGTGCGCTACGGCATGATCCACGACGAGTCGAAGTGTATTGGCTGCACGGCCTGCATGGACGCCTGCCGCGAAGTGAACAATGTGCCTAAAGGGGTATCGCGTCTGACGATTATTCAGAGCGAACCCATCGGCGAGTTTCCGGATGTGAAATACCAGTTCTTCCGTAAATCTTGCCAGCACTGCGATCACGCGCCGTGCGTGGACGTGTGCCCGACCGGCGCATCGTTCCGCGACGCGGCGACCGGCATCGTGGATGTGAACCCCGACCTGTGCGTAGGCTGCCAGTACTGCATCGCCGCCTGCCCTTACCGCGTGCGGTTTATCCACCCGGAAAACAAAACGGCGGATAAATGCGATTTTTGCCGCAAGACTAACCTCAAGGAAGGCAAACTGCCGGCCTGTGTGCTTTCATGCCCCACCAGCGCACTGACCTTCGGCAATCTCGACGATCCCAATAGCGAGATTTCGTTGATGCTGGCGAAGAAACCGACCTACCGTTACAAGCTGGCGCTGGGCACTAAACCCAAGGTGTACCGCGTGCCGTTTAAATATGGGGAGGTCACCCAATGAACCCCGTGAATCCAACCCCGTTCCATTTTGAATCACTGGTGTGGGACTGGCCGATTGCCGTCTATCTGTTTCTGATTGGTATTTCGGCCGGGCTGGTTACGCTGTCGATTCTGCTGCGCCGTTACCACCCGACGCTGGGCGGCGCGCAAAGTACGTTGATCCGCACCACGCTGGTGCTGGCACCGACCACCATTATTCTCGGCCTGCTGATCCTGATTTTGCACCTGACGCGGCCCTGGACCTTCTGGAAGCTGATGTTCCATTACAGCCTCACCTCGGTGATGTCGATGGGTGTGATGCTGTTCCAGGTCTACATGGCGGTGATGGTTGTCTGGCTGGCGAAAATCTTTGAAAGCGACGTGCTAAAACTGCAACAGCGCTGGCTGCCGCGCCTCACGTTGGTGCGTACCGTGCTCGGCTGGCTGACGCCGTTTCAACGTTCAATCGAAACGCTGATGCTGGTGCTGGCAGTGCTGCTGGGGGCGTATACCGGTTTCCTGCTGTCGGCGCTGAAGTCCTATCCGCTGCTGAACAACCCGATCCTTCCGGCGCTGTTTTTGTTCTCGGGGATTTCATCCGGCGCGGCGGTGGCGCTGCTCGCCATGTTCCGCGACCCGCATAACAAAGAGGCGCACTTTCTCCATAAGCTGGAAACGCCGGTGGTCTGGCTGGAAATCTTCCTGCTGGCGGCGTTTTTCGTCGGCCTGGCGTTAGGGGATGACGGGAAAATGCGTTCGCTGGTGGCGGCGCTCGGCGGCGGGTTCTGGACCTGGTGGTTCTGGATTGGCGTAGTGGGCATCGGGCTGTTAATCCCGATGCTGCTGAAACGGCTGCTGCCACAGGCCGCGACGCCTTCTGGCGTGCTGTTGATCAGCGGTGCCAGCCTGACCGGCGTCTTATTACTGCGCTTTTTTATCCTCTATGCGGGGCAATTAACCGTTGTCTGAACAGGATGAACAGTGGAACTGATGTTGCCCGAGCTTGGGTTTATAGCACTGCTTCTTGCCTGTGGTATCTCGACGGCGACAGCCTGGCTGGCGCTTGCCGGATACCGTTCTCACTGGTCCGGCGTTTCGCGCCTGGCCAGTTCTCTTACCCTCGCCCAGTTCGGCCTGCTACTGCTGGCCTTTGGGTTGCTGATCCTGGCGTTCCTTACCGATGATTTCACCCTGGTGTATGTGGCCCAGCACGGCCACCGCCAGTTGCCGTTTGGCCTCAAGCTCGCTGCCGTCTGGGGCGGGCATGAAGGGTCATTATTGCTGTGGGTGCTGTGTTTATCCGGCTGGAGCGCCCTGTTCGCCTGGCGCTATCGTCACGCCCAGGACCCGTTTTTCGCGCTGACGCTCGCCCTGCTCGGTATCATTACCGCCGCGCTGCTGATCTTCGTGCTGCTGTATTCCGACCCGTTTACCCGCATTTTCCCGCCCGCCATTGAAGGGCGCGATTTAAACCCGATGCTGCAACATATCGGGCTGATCCTGCATCCGCCGCTGCTATATCTGGGCTACGGCGGCCTGACTGTCGCCGCCGCTGTTTCGCTTGCCGCCCTGCTGCGCGGAGAATTTAACGCAGCGATGGCCGGGCTATGCTGGCGCTGGACGGTGCCCGCCTGGAGTGCCTTAACCGCCGGTATCGTGCTCGGCTCCTGGTGGGCCTACAGCGAGCTGGGCTGGGGCGGCTGGTGGTTCTGGGACCCGGTGGAAAACGCCTCGTTACTGCCGTGGCTCACCGCCAGCGCGTTGATGCACAGCCTGTACGCCACCCGCGCGCGCGGCGTGTTCCGCCACTGGTCGCTGTTGCTGGCGATTTTCGGGTTTATTTTCAGCCTGTTGGGCACGCTCATCGTGCGGTCGGGCGTGCTGGTGTCGGTTCACGCCTTCGCGCTGGATAACGAACGCGCCGCCCCGCTGTTCACCTTGTTTATCGCCCTGAGCGCCGGCGCGCTGGCGCTGTACGGCTGGCGTGCCAAAGAGTGGAAGCCTGCGGCACGCTTCGCGGGATGGTCGCGGGAAACCTGGCTATTGCTGTGCCTGCTGCTGTTTACCGCCGTGGTCGTGATTGTCCTGTTAGGCACGCTGTATCCGATGCTGTATACCCTGTTCGGCTGGGGCAAAATTTCGGTAGGCGCGCCCTATTTCAATACCGTGCTGCTGCCGTTTGGCCTGGCGATGTTACTGGTCATCGGTCTGGCGGCGGGAAGCTACTGGAAACGCAGCCCACGCTGGACGCGCCTGCGCCTGTTCGGCTCGCTCGCCATCGGTGTGCTGGTCGCGGTTGCCCTGCATACTCACGGGATGATTGTCGCCTGCGCCACAGCGCTGGTGTGCTGGGTATTGAGCGCGCAATGGCTGACCTCGCCCGCCCTGTTAACGCGCCAGTTGCCGATGCTGCTGGCCCACACCGGCGTCGGGATTTTTGCCCTGGGGATTGTGTTCTCCTCCGGCGAAAAACAGGAAATAAGCCTTAACGTCACCCAGGGCGAGCAGGTCAGCGTGGCGGGCTACCAGTTCCGCTTCCACACCCTGAATCTGCTGGCCGGAAAAAACTATACCGCTGAGCAAGCGATTATCGACATCAGCCGGAATAACCAGCCGGTTGCCCAGGTCGCCCCGGAGCGGCGTTTTTACACCGCCCGTAGCCAGTTGATGATCGAGCCGGGTATCGCCTGGGATGTGCTAACTGAATGGTATGTGGTGATGGGTGAAAAAACCGGCGACAACCGTTACGCCATGCGCTTTTACGTGCAGAGCGGCATCCGCTGGGTGTGGTTTGGCGCCGGGATCATGATGGCGGGCGCGCTACTGGGCTGGTGGCGCGGGAGAAAAGCCTATGCGTAAGCTCATCATCCTGCTGTGGGTGCTGCTCGCGCCGCTGTGCCAGGCACAACTGGTGGATACCTGGGAATTCCACAGCCCTGAACAGCAACAGCAGGCGCTAAAAGTGGCCGGGCAGCTACGTTGCCCGCAGTGCCAGAACCAGAGCCTGCTGGAATCCAATTCGCCAGTGGCGGTCAGTATGCGCCATGAAGTGTATGCCCTGACCGAAGCGGGCAAATCCGAAGCGGAAATCATGACCTTTATGACGTCGCGCTACGGGGAGTTTGTTCGCTATAACCCACGGCTACAGCGCGAAACCAGCATTCTGTGGTTTACACCGCTGGCCCTGCTGTTGGGCATTGGCCTGGCGATGGTGTGGATGCGGCGGCGTGGCGCGCGCAGGCAGGACGATGTGATCCTCCGCGCCCAGGGCACGATAGCCCGCCACGCGCAGTCGCAAACCCAGGATGAAGCGTTAAAACAGGAGCTGGCGCAGGATATTCCCGATACGCCAGCGGCTAACTGGCAGCCGCAGCGCGCGCTGCCTTTGCGCGCGGTGTGGGTAATGCTAGGTGCCGTACTGCTGGTCAGCGGGGGGATTTATGCGTTAACGGGCCGCGCGCCGGCGGTGATGGCTGAGCATAAACGTCTGGCCGATCCGCTGCTGAATTTTACCGACGAAGAAAGGGTGGAACAGCAGCTCGCCGCGCTCCAGAAAAAAATCCGCGCCAATCCACAGGACAGCACGCTGTGGGCGGAGCTGGGCGAATACTATCTTTACCGCAACAGTTACCAGAATGCGTACCGGGCGTATCAGCGCGCGATGCTGTTGCGCGGCGAGAATGCCGAGCTGTGGTCGGCGCTCGCCACGGTGCGTTACTACCAGGCCGGACAGAAGATGACGGAAGAAACCCGCCAGCTTATCGACAAGGCCCTGGCGCTCGACAGTAACGAAGTGACGGCCCGCATGCTGCTGGCCTCCGATGCCTTTATGCATGCCGATTACGCCGAAGCCATCAGCCAGTGGCAACGGCTGCTCGATCTCAACTCACCGCGCGTTAACCGGGCGAAGCTGATCGAAGCCATCAACATGGCGAAGATGCTGCAAAATCAGGGCTGATTGCGCAGCCAGCGCGCCGCTGCCACTACCGCCTGGCCGAAGGATACCGCGCCGTCCCCCGCCGGAAGCTGCATCGGGAAACGCAGATCGAAATCCGCCAGATAGTAGGCAAAACGCGCTTTCAGTAACCGGTTATGCAGCACGCCGCCGGAAAACACGACAGTGTTGAGGCCGTGTTGCCCGGCGTGATGACGCGCCATTTCCGCAAAGCCCTGCGCCAGCGCGTCGTGAAATGCGTATGCCCGTTCGGCATCCGGCGCTTGCCAGGCCAGCCACTGCTGCCAGAAAGCAGCCATATCCAGCGCATCATTGATAAACGGCAACGTGACCGGATGCGCGGTCTCCACCGCCTGCATCGCCAGCGCTTCCAGCCGGCAGGCGACTTCGCCCTCATAGCTTTGCGTGTCCGGCGCCAGACCCAGCGCACAGGCCACCGCATCAAACAGCCGCCCGGTCGACGAGGCCAGCGGCGCATTGATTTGCCGCGCAATGGCGCGCGCCAGCACCTCCCAGGCGTGTGAGTGCAATACTTTAGCTTCTGGATAGCTCTGCCAGTCAGGCACAAACGCCTGCCACTGCGCCAGCAGATTGCGCCACGGCTGGCGCGCCGCCAGATCGCCGCCGGGCAGCGCCACCGCCGGTAATCCGCCCAACCGCTCACAATGGTCATAATCCACCAACAGGCACTCACCGCCCCACAGTTGGTCATCCGCGCCGTAGCCGATGCCGTCGAGCGTGAGCGCAATAACCGCCCCGCCATCCAGCGGCCACTGGTGCTCTGCCAGGCAAGCGGCGGCATGGGCGTGGTGATGCAACACTACGTCTGGCGAGGCATTCATTTCGCGGCCCATCTGGCTACTGAGGTAACCCGGATGGGCATCCACCACGACCCGCGCCGGGGTGAAATCATACAGCTCACGCATTATTTTCAGCGCCAGCCGCCACTGCTCAGGGACGCGTTCTTCGGTGAGATCGCCCAGATGCTGGCTCAGCACGGCGCTGTTGCCGCGCAGCAAACAGAAAGTGTTTTTTAGATCCGCGCCCACTGCCAGCACGGGCGGTAGCCCTTCAAAACCCGGCGGCAGCGCAATCGCGTCGGGCACATAGCCACGGGCGCGGCGCAGCACTTCGCCGCTCTGGCGCACCACGGAATCATCCATGCGCTGGTTGATATCACGGTTGTGCAGCAGCCAGCCGTCGGCGATATCCGCCAGCTCATCCAGCGCCTGCTGATTGGTGATGGCGGGCGGTCTGCCGTTCAGATTGCCGGAGGTCATCACCAGCGGTGCGCCAAACGCCTGCAACAGCAGATGCTGCAACGGGTTAGCAGGCAGCATCACGCCCGCTTCGCCGAGACCGGGGGCGATATGGCAGCTCAGGCCGGAAACGGTTTGCGCATCCACCAGCACCACCGGCGCAGCGGGGGATCGCAACAGAGACAGCGCCGCATCGGGCAGACCAGCGCCATCCGGCAGCATCACCGCCAGCGGTTTCGCGGGGCGCTGTTTGCGTTCGCGCAGCCGTAACACCGCGTGGTCGCTGCGCGCGTCTACCGCCAGGTGCATCCCGCCCAATCCTTTGATGGCGACGATCTCGCCGCGTTGCAACGCCGCCACGGCAGCCTTCAGCGCGTCATCGCGATACAGGGTTTCATCGCCCTGTGGCCAGAAAAGCTGCGGGCCGCAAACCGGGCAGGCCAGCGGCTGGGCATGGAAACGGCGGTCCAGCGGGTTGCGGTATTCACGCTCGCAGTCCGGGCAGAGCGGAAATGCCGCCATCACGGTGTACGCGCGGTCATAAGGCATCGCCTTAATAATGGTGAGCCGGGGGCCGCAGTGAGTGCAGTTGGTGAACGGGTAGCGGTAGCGCCGGTTGCCAGGGGTATTTATTTCTTCGAGACAGGCCGGGCAAGTGGCGGCATCGGGGACGATTTGCGTATCCATCGCGCACTGCTGGCTTTGCACGATCACAAAATCCTGCGGCGCGACATCCCAGAATATCTCACTGCGCGTCACGGAATGGATAGCGGCCAGCAGCGGACATTGCGCGTATAGCCGCGCGACAAAATCGCCTTCGCCGCCAGCAATACGCACCACCACGCCATTACCGGTATTGCAGACGTCGCCTTTAAGATCCAACTGCTGCGCCAACTGCCAGACAAAAGGCCGAAACCCCACGCCCTGGACTTTACCGCGAATATGCAGCTGCACGCCGGGAAGCCGGGTCATTCGACCTCCATTTCACGCACCCGCATCGCGTTGCCCTTATCAATCTGGATCTCCCAGGAGCCGCAGTGCGGACAAGGTGATGCGTGCTGTTCGGCGCTAAACGCGCTGTCGCAGGCAAAACACCAGCCTTTCGCCGGCACAATATCAATATGAAACTGCGCTTCGGACGCCACGGTTCCCCGGCGTGCCACCTCAAGACCAAACTGCAAAGAGGAAAGCTCAACGCACGCCAGCGCGCCGACATCCAGCCAGACATGAGTGATGCGCTGGAAATGTCCGGTAGCGGCTTGATCTTCCAGTAACTGAATAACGCCCTGGGCTAACGATAATTCATGCATATTTTAAAGTGTGAATTTAAAATTAAGAATTCATGTATATACCCTGCCTGAAGTCCATTTATTTTTCATTGATGGATAGCAAGGTGTAATTACTAAAAACCGATCAAATTGTTTTAACAAAGTTATCATCAACCCCCGTGATAAGCCGCCTTGCGGCACGTTATCAATAATTCTTCTCAATTAAGATGTTATTATTATCAGATACCCATTACGGGTTATATTTTGCGCAAGATTAACTTTTTTAATTATCGGAATATTCATCTTTCGCCATTACTGAAACGTTCAGCCTCACAATATTGTTCATCACGCGGAATCAATTAAAGTTTCGTTGATAAGTGTCAAAAAAATAATTATCAAAAGTTTCACTGTATAGCCCACAACGAAAACAAGGACTTTATGCTCGTGAAACTTCACCTCGCAGGGGAGATCGCTTCCCTGCGCCCGGAGCGTTCAGAGCAGAGGCTTTCGGGAGAACAGCATGTCCGAAGGACAAAACGCTTTTTATCATAATGGTATTTCACGTCGTGATTTCATGACGCTATGTGCAGCATTGTCGGCAACGATGGGGTTAACAGGCACCGCGTCAGCGGAGATGGTTGAGGCGATGTCTTCGCCGTCCCGTCCGCCGGTAGTCTGGATTGGTGCGCAGGAATGTACCGGTTGTACGGAATCGCTTTTACGCTCAACGCATCCCACGGTGGAAAACCTCGTGCTGGATGTGATTTCCCTTGAATACCATGAGGTGCTCTCCGCCGCCTTTGGTCATCAGGCTGAAGCAAACAAACATCGCGCCCTGGAGCAGTACAAAGGCAAATTTGTGCTGGTGGTGGATGGGTCGATTCCGCTGAAAGACGGCGGCATCTACTGCATGGTGGCGGGTAAGCCCATCGTCGAGCATATCCGCGAAGCAGCGGCCAATGCGGCGGCGGTGATTGCTATCGGTTCCTGCGCGGCCTGGGGCGGCGTCCCGGCGACGGGCGTGAACCCAACTGGCGCGGTTTCGCTTCAGGATGTCATTCCCAACATTCCAGTCATCAATATTCCCGGCTGCCCACCGAACCCGCATAACTTCCTGGCGACCGTGGCGCATGTGATCACCTTTAATCGCCCGCCGAAGCTGGATACCAAAAACCGTCCGCTGTTCGCCTATGAGCGCCTGATCCACGAAAACTGCGAGCGCCGTCCGCATTTCGATGCCGGACGCTTTGCGCGTGAATTCGGCGATGAGGGCCATCGCCAGGGCTGGTGCCTGTACCATTTAGGCTGTAAAGGGCCAGAAACTTACGGCAACTGCTCGACGCTGGAGTTTTGCGATGTGGGCGGCGGGATTTGGCCGGTCGGCATCGGCCATCCTTGCTACGGCTGCAACGAAGAGGGCATCGGCTTTAAAAAAGGCATCTTCCAGCTTGCCGAAGTGCATCAGCCCACGCCGCGTGCGCAGGTGCCAGAGGTCAATCGCCCGGAAGGCGGCGCGGTCTCCATGAGCGCAGTCGGGCTGCTGGGCGCGGTGGTTGGCGCAGTTGGTGGCGTCAGCGTGATGGCGGTGAAACAGCTTGGCCGTAAAAATCCAGCCGATAAATCCGCTGCGGATCGGGAGGAGAAGCATTGAACCGGCGTCACTTTTTTAAGCTGGCTTCCGGGGGCGCAGTATTAGCAGGGATAGCTCCCGCCGTACAAGCCGCAGCAGAAAATCGCCCACCGATCCCCGGTGCGCTCGGCATGTTGTTTGACTCGACCCTGTGCGTGGGTTGCCAGGCCTGCGTCAGCAAATGCCAGGAAATTAACCATTCACAAGCCAACGAATACCGTGGGGATACCTATGCCCACGGCGATAACACCTGGTCGGTGAACGACAAGCTCAGCCCCTACACCAATAACATCATCCAGATTTGGCGCAGCGGCGACGGCACCCATAAGAACCAGGAAAACGATGGCTACGCGTTTATTAAGAAGCAGTGCATGCACTGCGTCGACCCGAACTGCGTCTCCGCCTGCCCGGTCTCGGCGCTGACCAAAAACCCGAAAACCGGCATCGTGCAGTACGACAAAGACGTTTGCACTGGCTGCCGTTACTGCATGGTGGCCTGCCCGTTCAACGTGCCGAAATACGATTACGATCATCCGTTCGGTTACATCCACAAGTGCGAACTGTGTAACCAGAAAGGCGTTGAGCGGCTCGATAAAGGCGGTTTGCCCGGCTGTACCGAAGTTTGCCCGACCGGCGCGGTGGTTTTCGGCACCCGCGAGGAACTGATGGCGGAGGCCAAAAAACGTCTCGCCCAACAGCCTGGCAGCGAGTACCCCTATCCACGCCAGCGGGTGAACGGCCAGGATGTGTATCTGCATCCGGTTGCCCATTATCAGTCGCATATTTATGGCGAAATGGAAGGCGGCGGCACCCAGGTGCTGGTGCTGTCGGGCGTTCAGTTTGAGCACTTTGGGCTGCCCGCGCTCGATCCGCTGGCAACCGGGGCACGCTCCGAGCACGTCCAGCACTCACTGTATAAAGGCATGATTTTGCCGGTGGCGGCGCTGGCGGGCATCACTTTCCTGGTGCGTCGCAACTCCCGTATTCAGCATGAACAGGGTTCATCTCATAACAAGGAGGATGGCCATGAGTGACCATGCGCTTCGTCCCCTCGGCGGCAAGCTGTTTAGCTTCAGCATCAAGGTTCTCGCGCCGCTGGTGATTATCTGTTTCCTGCTGGTCGCCAAACGTCTGGTCATGGGGATTGGCGATGTCTCCGATCTTAACGGCGGCTACCCGTGGGGTATCTGGATCGCCTTCGACCTGCTGATCGGCACCGGTTTTGCCTGCGGCGGCTGGGCGCTCGCCTGGGCGGTGTATGTGTTTAACCGCGGCGAGTATCACGACCTGGTGCGCCCGGCGCTGCTGGCGAGTTTGTTCGGTTACTCCATGGGCGGGCTGTCGATCACCATCGACCTGGGCCGCTACTGGAATATGCCTAACTTCTTTATGCCCGCGCACTTCAACCCCAACTCGGTACTGTTTGAAACCGCAGTCTGTATGACGATTTACATCGGCGTGATGAGCCTTGAGTTGCTGCCTGCGCTGCTGGAACGGCTGGGCTGGAAAGTGTCGCTGCGTCGCCTGAATAGCGTGATGTTTTTCATCATCGGCCTTGGGGCGCTGCTGCCGTCTATGCACCAGTCGTCAATGGGGTCGTTGATGATTGTCGCGGGCTACAAGGTGCATCCACTGTGGCAAAGCTATGAGCTGCTGCCGCTGTTCTCGCTGTTAACGGCGTTCATCATGGGCTTTTCGATTGTGATTTTCGAAGGCTCGCTGCTGAAAGCCAGCAATACCGTCAAACAGGATGAAACGCCGCTGTTCCGTAAGCTCACCACTGTGATCAAGGTATTCCTGTGCCTGTTCCTGGTGCTGCGCATCGGCGAAGTGGTCTGGCACGGCAAGCTGCCGCTGGTGTTTGCCGGCGACCGCTACTCGTGGCTGTTTATCGCCGAAATCGTACTGCTGGCCTTGCCGCTGGTGATGCTGCAAAGCGCCATGCGCCATAGCGCACGTGGGCTGTTTATCAGTGCGGTATGCCTGCTGCTGGGCGCGGCGCTGTGGCGTATGAACTATTCGCTTATCGCTTACGATCCGGGTAACGGCTATCACTATTTCCCCACCGCCAGCGAAATCCTGATTTCCATCGGCTTCGTCGCCGTTGAAATCGCCGCATACGTATTACTTACCCGTTTACTGCCAATTTTACCTGCGCAACAGGGCCGGTCAGAACGCATTAAGGAAGAGATAAAATTATGAGTCAACGTATCACTATTGATCCCATTACTCGCATCGAAGGCCACTTGCGGATCGACTGTGAAATTGAGCAGGGTAAGGTGGTTAAGGCATGGTCCTCCGGCACCATGTGGCGCGGCATGGAAGAGATTGTCAAAGGCCACGACCCGCGCGATGCCTGGATTATCGTACAGCGTATCTGCGGAGTGTGTACCACCATTCACGCTATCGCCTCGGTGCGCGCGGTGGAAAACGCCCTGAAAATGGAGATCCCGGTTAACGCCCAGTACATCCGCAACCTGATCCTCGCCGCTCACCAGATCCACGACCATATCGTGCATTTCTATCAGCTTTCCGCGCTCGACTGGGTGGATATCACCTCGGCGCTGAAGGCCGACCCGGAAAAAGCCGAAGCAATGCTGAAAGGCGTATCGACCTGGTCGCTGAACAGCGCGGCGGAATTCACCAAAGTGAAGCAGAAGATCCAGGCGCTGGTGGACAGCGGCCAGTTGGGCATTTTCGCCAACGGCTACTGGGGCCACAGCGAAATGAAGCTGTCGCCGGAAGTGAACCTGATTGCCGTGGCGCACTATTTACAGGCGCTGGAGTGCCAGCGCGATGCCAACCGCATCGTGGCCATCCTCGGCGGTAAAACGCCGCACATCCAGAACCTGGCGGTAGGCGGCGTGGCAAACCCGATCAATCTTGACGCGCCAAGCGTACTGAACCTTGAGCGGCTGATGTACGTGAAGTCGTTTATCGACAAGCTGGGCGACTTTATCGAGCAGGTTTACAAACCGGACGCGGTGATTTTCGCCGCCAGCTATCCGCAATGGCTGCAACTGGGTAAAGCCGCCGATTTCTACCTGGCGGTGCCGGATTTGCCGGTCGATCGCAAAGGCGAAACCTTCGCTATCCCCGGCGGCTATATGAAAGGCGCGGATTTCACCACTTTCCGCCCCATCACCAGCCATACCGACAAATATCTCATCGACGGCATTGAAGAGAGTGGCAAACACGCCTGGTACAAAGACGACCAACCACTGAAACCGTGGGAAGGCGAAACCAATCCGCAGTACACCGGCTGGCAGGAAGACGGCAAATATTCCTGGGTAAAAGCGCCAACGTTTTACGGCAAACCGGTGGAAGTTGGCCCGCTGGCCTGGCTGCTGTGCGGCCTGGCGGCGAAGCACGAAGGCACCGTCGCCCATTACGAAGGCATGAGCAAGCTGTATCAAACCCTGACGGGCCAGACGCTGACGCCGGATCAACTGCAATCCACCTGGGGCCGCATTCTGGGCCGCGCGGTACGCACCGGCGTATTGCAGGATTCACTGACCCAGCAATATCAACTGCTGATCGACAATATTAAGCGCGGCGACGTGGAAACCTTCGTGAAGCCGGAATTCCCGGCGGGCGAAATCCGCGGCGTGGGTTTTGAAGAGGCGTCACGCGGCATGTTGTCCCACTGGATTGTGATTAAAGACGGCAAGATCGCTAACTATCAGGCGGTAGTGCCTTCCACCTGGAACGCTGGACCGCGCAACTTTAACGATGAGCCGGGCCCGTACGAGCGCGCGCTGATCGGCACCACCGTTGCCGACCCGGAAAAACCGCTGGAAGTAGTGCGTACCGTACACTCCTTCGACCCGTGCATGTCCTGCGCGGTACATATGGTGGATCTCACCGGCAAAGAGCTGAGCAAGGTTAAGGTGCTGTAATGCGCACACTGGTATTAGGGATTGGGAATCTGCTGCTGAGCGACGAAGGGATTGGCGTTCGCGCCATTCAGGCTCTGGAAGCGCACTATCAGATCCCCCCGGAGGTCGAGCTGTTTGACGGCGGCACCTCCGGCATGGAGCTGATGGAAGCCATGGCGGACCGGGATTTACTGATCGTGGTGGATGCGGTGCGCAGCAATCACGAGGCAGGCAGCGTGTTTATCCTCGAAGATGACGAGGTGCCCGCGCTGTTTACCGAGAAACTGTCTCCGCATCAGCTTGGCCTGTGTGATGTGCTGATGGCGCTGAAAATGACCGGGGAGTATCCCCGGAAGTTGATTCTGATTGGCATCGAACCGGCGTCTCTGGCGCCGGGTATGACGCTAACCGCCACCGCGCAGCGGGCGCTGGAAGTGGCGCTGCGCGAAGTGCAGCGCCTGCTGGCCGAACACGGAATGGAAATACAACGGCAGGATGAACCATGTGCGACGATCTGATCTGGGACGTGGAAGGCTGGCGTAACAGCCCGGCGGCAGCGCTCGAAGCGCAGTTTAACCGCGTCGCCGAACTGCAAATGGCCGATTTGCCGTTTTATCAGGCGCATATGCCCATCAAAGCCTGTGGCTTTCAGCTTTTTGAAGGCCAATGGGTGGGGGCGATGCTGACGCCCTGGATGCTGGAACTGGTGGTACTGCCCGGCCCGGAACAGCAGTGGCCGCGCCGTCAGGTGGGCTCCCGGCTGGCGTTAACTTTTCCGGCGGGCGACATGGCGTTTCGCGTCGGCGAGTTATCGCCGGAACTGCATTACGTCGCCTGTTCGCTGATGTCGCCGCTCGATCCGCATCTCAATGCTGAGCAGGCCATTATGCTGGCAGAAAACAGCGTCAGCCTGGCGCTGTCGTTACCGGTGCGACGCGACGCGCCGGTCAATATGAGCCGTCGGGCCTTACTGCGCGGCAAAGTCGCCTGAGTTAAGCATTACAGGAGTAAATTATGTGCCTGGGCGTTCCGGGGAAAATTATTGTCGTCGGCGAAGAGATCCACGAGCTGGCGACGGTGGAAGTTAACGGCGTGCAGCGTCAGGTGAATATCGCACTGGTCTGTGAAGACCATCCGAGAGATTTACTGGGCTGCTGGGTGCTGGTCCACGTCGGGTTTGCCATGAGTATTCTCGATGAGGACGAAGCGCGCGATATGCTTAGCGCGTTAGAAAATCTCACCGGCGAAGCCTATCTGCATTAATCCTGTTATGAGAGACGCGTCACCTGCGTCTCTCCCTCTTCCATCCCCAATTGATACAGCGTGAATGGGGTGTATTGCTCAATCAGATTCGCCAGTTCCGGCGAGTGGCTGGTCAACCAGATTTGCGAAAAGCGCGAAGCTTCGGCGATCAGTTTCGCCAGCGCGGGCAACATTTGCGGGTGCAGGCTGTTTTCCGGCTCATTCAGGGCAATAAACGCCGGAGGACGCGGGCTTAATAACGCCACGGCCAGGCACAAAAAACGCAACGTCCCGTCAGAAAATTCGGCAGGCTCCAGCGGACGGGTTAAGCCTTCTCGCTGCATCAGCAGTTGAAAACGTCCACCCGGATTTTCACAAAAGAACCGGCAGCCCGGAAATGCCTGCTCGAGAATCGACATCAATAGCCCTTCATCGCCAATTTCAACGATGGTCTGAAACGCCGCCGCCAGGTTCGCGCCGTTGCTGGCTAAAACCGGGGAGCGGAATCCCACCTGCGGCTCGCGCAGCGCGGAGTTTTTCGATACCGCAAACTCATGGTAAAACCGCCAGTTACGCATCGCTTCGCGCATTTGCGACACTTCCGGGTAAAGATGCGGTTCGCCCAGTTGCCCGAACACCGATTCGTTCTCATACAGCGTGCCACTGTGGGTCACTTTTTCATGATGGACATTGTTTAAGAACACCGCCTGATTTTTGCGGCGCATGAGCTGTGCCGACGCGCGGCGCTGATGATCGCTCAGCCAGATACTCTCTTCTTTGATGACCGGATCGAGGTTAAACAGCGAGGGATACGGTACTTTCTCGACAAAACCGAACTGCAATTCGTATTCATAGCTTTCGGTTTCCACCGCCAGCGTTACGCGGCGCTTTTCATCACGTCGGCTTTGCCCGGCCCAGAATACCTTAAGTATGCCGCCTTCTGCGGCGAGTTCCTGCGAAAACGCGCCCTGCGCGGCGCTGTGCATCAAATGAATCGCTTTGTAAACGTTGGATTTACCCGTGCCGTTCGGCCCAAAGATAATATTCAGCCGTTCAAGCTCCAGCGACAATCGCTTGATGGAGCGGTAATTTTCAATATGCAGCGTTTTGATCACAGATACCTGCCGGGCTAACGGACTGTGGAGCTCAACGCCACAGCCGGTTTATCATCAGCCCGAGGGTAAAGTAACTTTTCGCGTGATGCAAAAAGTCAGCGCATTACTGGAAGAACAATTCCAGTTTATTAAACACGCCCGGATCGTCCTGATGGCGGATAATCTGGATCACGTCTTCCAGCTTGTCGATTTGGCTGACCATTTGTTCCAGACGCTGGTCGTCTGCGACCTGTAGCCAGATGCGGCTGTGGTCACCGTCCGGTAGCGGCAAACACAGAATGCCTTCCACGTTGAACGCACGACGGGCGAACAGCCCGCACACATGCGACATCACGCCAGGGTGGTTGCGTACCGTCAGTTCCAGAATTACGTTTTGTTGTTGCATGGCTTATTCTCCTACCATCTCTGTATTAGCCGCACCTGGCGGAACCATCGGGTACACTTTTTCCTGCGCATCGATACGCACGTGGATCAGGCAGGGGCCAGGGCGCGCCATCGCTTCGCACAGCGCCGCCTGCGGGTCCTGCGCCTCGTTCAAATCACAACTGCTCATTCCAAAGCCTTCGGCGATTTTGATGAAATTGGTCATGCCCGGATAGGTAGCCTCAAACACGTTCTGCTTGTAGAACAGGCTTTGCTGCTGATGCACCAGCCCCAGCGCCTGGTTATTCATCAGGATCACTTTGATGTTCAGGCCGTTTTCGGCGGCGGTCGCCATCTCCTGGATGTTCATCATCAGACTGCCGTCACCGGAGAAACAGATAATCTGGCGCGCTGGTTCAGCCAGCGCAGCGCCAATCGCCGCAGGCAGGCCAAAGCCCATGGTGCCGAGACCGCCTGACGTCAGCCACTGGCGCGGACGGCGCAGCGGGTAAGCCTGCGCCGCCCACATCTGGTGCTGGCCCACATCGGTGGTGATGATGGCGTCTTCTTGCGCACAGGCTGCCACCGCTTTGATCAAGCCGTAATGGCACAGCGGATCATCGGCATTGGGCATACTGAACGGAAATTCCTGTTGCAGCGACGCCACCAGCGCACGCCACGGCGCACGTTCAGTGGGCATAATGCGCGGTGTCAGTTGCGTCAGCACTTCGGCTACGTCGCCCTGAATGGCGATATGCGGCTGTTTGATTTTGCCCAGCTCGGCGCGGTCGATATCCACATGGATGATTTTGGCGTTCGGGCAGAATTCCTGGGTTTTGCCTATCGCCCGGTCATCAAAACGCGCGCCGAGAACAATCAGCAAATCCGCTTCCTGCAAAATAAAGTTGGTGCTGCGCGCGCCGTGCATCCCCAGCATACCCAGCGACAGCGGGTGATCGGTGGGCAATACACCCAGCGCCATCAGCGTCATGGTGGTGGGTAAGTTAGCCTGCTCCGCCAGCTTGCGCACCTGCGGCGCGGCATTGATGGTGCCGCCGCCCAGATACAACAGCGGGCGCTTCGCCTGGTTGATCATCGCCGCCGCATCGGCGACCTGCTGCGGGTTAAACGCCGGGGCAGGTGCACAGCGGCCCGGCTCCGGGAAGCTCTCAATGTCGATTTCCGCGTTCTGAATATCCTTCGGAATATCAATCCATACCGGCCCCGGACGGCCTGACTGGGCGATGCGGAATGCGTCGCTGATCACCTGCGGCAGTTCGCTGATATGACGTACCAGATAGTTATGCTTGGTGATGGGAATGGCGATGCCGTAGGTGTCGACTTCCTGGAACGCGTCCGCGCCGATCATTGAGGTGGCGACCTGGCCGGTAATGCAGACCATGGGAATCGAATCGAGCCGCGCGTCGGCAATCGCCGTCACCAGGTTAGTCGCGCCCGGTCCGCTACAGGCGATGCACACCGCCGGTTTGCCCTGAGTCCGCGCCATGCCCTGGGCGATAAAGCCCGCGCCCTGCTCGTGGCGCGCCAGAACGTGGCGAATTTTTGTGCTCTGGCTCAGCGCGTCGTATAACGGCAGAACGGTGCCGCCGGGAATACCGGTTACGGTGGTGATGCCCTGACGCTCCAGCAAATGAACGATCAGTTGCGCGCCGGTAAAGCGTTGTGGTTGTGAAGTTGTGCCCATTGTCGCCATGCTCCAGTCCTTTCTCTTTCTGGGCCAGCTTTACTTTCCGGGCGAGATAAACAAGAAACCCCGCTCGGTTGCGCCGGCGGGGTTTTTGGAATCGATGCGTTGACTCGGGACCCTACGGCGCATTGCCGACGACCACCACCACACGCACGACGACCACCGCGGCAGGTTGCGCGGTTAGTAGTAGGTCGGAAGTGTGTATGAATGCGGTCATGGGATCTCAGTTCTTGATCAACGGTAAAATTTATACAAACACAGCGTTGCGTTGCTGACAAGGGGTTTATTGTGTGCAGAAAAAAATCCGTGAGATTTATCACAAACGCATTCAACCCAACGCAGCAGGGAAAAATCAGGATTAACGCTTAAAGAATGGAGAAATTCAGGCGGAACTGAAAAACAAAAAACCCCGCCAGAAGCGTAATGCCGATCAGTTAAGGATCGGTTGACCGATCCGGCAGTTGTGCAAAAAT